>DATDON010000123.1:0-7522 GCA_035293225.1 Candidatus Manganitrophaceae bacterium | reverse complement strand
GGGAGCGATTTCATTCGTCGGCGAGACCAGGACCGCCCGTTCAATGACATTTTCCAACTCCCGGACGTTTCCTTTCCACGCCATTTTCATCAGGAGGGCGACCGACTCCTCGGAAAGGAACATCTCTCTTTTTCCATTTTGCGCGGTGTATTGCTCGATAAAATGTCCTGCCAAGAGAGGGATATCCTCCGGGCGCTCCCGCAACGGCGGGATCACAATCGGCATCACCGCCAATCGGTAGTAGAGATCCTCCCGAAAGCTCTTCTTGGCGATCGCTTCTTTGAGCGGCTTATTCGTGGCCGCCACGACGCGGACGTTGACCTTCACGCTCCGGTTTCCACCGACCTGGCGGACTTCCCCCTCTTGCAGAACGCGAAGCAATTTCGATTGAAACGCGAGGCTGGTGTCGCCGATTTCGTCGAGGAAGAGAGTCCCCCCTTCGGCCTCTTCGAAGAGCCCTTTTTTACTTTGAATCGCGCCGGTAAACGCCCCTTTCACATGGCCGAACAGCTCACTCTCCAGAAGGGTTTCCGGAAGGGCCCCGCAATCGATGGCGATAAAAGGATGACGCCGGCGAGGGCTGCTTTGATGAATCGCCTGGGCCACCATCTCCTTTCCGGTTCCGCTCTCCCCATAAACCAGGACCGTCGCATGGCTGGGAGAGACGAGCCGGATCAGATGAAAGAGGGCCTTCATCTTTTTGCTGGCCCCGATCATTCCAAAGTAAGAGAGCGACTCCTCTTTCTTTGAACCGGACGAACCACTGCATGCATCGGAGGCTTTCCCTCCCGCGGGCCGTTCTTCCACCGGCGAAATATCTTGAATGACTTCGACAACCCTGATGACCTGGCCGGTTTGATCAAAGATAGGGTAAGCCCTGAATTCTTTAAGGAATGAGGGCCCTTGGCCGTTCACATCTTTTTTGCGGATGATCCGGTAAGGTTTCCCAGTCTTGAAAGCCTCTTGGCACGGACAAGGATCGCAAGGCTTCGCCTCTCCATGCAGGACAGCGTAACACTTTTCTCCCGCAAGATGGCCGTCTCCAAATTTACCCTGAACGCTCTTGTTGCCGTAAATAAGATTATATTCCCGATCGATGACGATAATTTCGTCGGAAATACCGTCCAGAATGGAAGGGCAAAGATTATCATGATGATCGGAACGGGCTGTCACAAGAGGATCCCCTATTTGTAATCAATATTACACTATAATATCCCTCCTTTCCTAAACAATGATAAGAATCATATTATTTATTGATTTATATCAATTTACTCTTCACGAAGAATTCCACCCTTTTCTCCCCTCTGAACCAAACCCGGCATCGCCGGAACCCAAAAGACGTTAACCGTAATTCGTTGACCTTCAGGGAATGGTTTCCGGCGAAACGGAAACCATAAACGTTTAACGGAATTTCTTTTCCAAAACGATCAAAACATTTCTCTTCAATGACTCATGGGGGATAGAACCTATCCCTGATTGACGGCCACCTTGGCCCACTCGTTCACCTCATGTTTTCCCAGGGCGGCCTCCGCCTCTCGGCGCCCCCTCACCGTCAATACGGGGATGGAAGATGTTCGGACCACACACTCAGCCACACTCCCCATCAGGACATGGGCGATTCCTCTCCTCCCATGAGTTCCCATGATGATTAAATCACACTCTAAACTCTTGGCCATCTCCACAATGTCGGTCGTAGGGTCTCCTATTAAAAGGTGCGTTTCGATCGGGACGCCCCCCTTCTTCCGGGAATCGGCCATCTTACTGAGTTTCCCTCCGATTTGAGGCCAGGCGGCGCCGAATGGAGGGGAAACGGTGAAAGCCATCGGGTAGACTGAAGATTCGAAAATGTGAATTAAAAGAATTCTGGCGTCGAGCTGTTTCGCCAAAAAAACAGCGTAGGAGAGCGCCTCTTCCGAACAAAACGAAAAATCGGTTGGAACCAAAATTTTATCGATTTTTTCCATAACGGGTCCCTCCTCCATTCTAAACCGGCGTGGCCGGAACCAAAAAGACGTTAAACGTTATTCGTTAAACGTTAAACGGAATTACATCAACATCCACCATGCAAAAAACGTATATCTTTTAGACACGGAATCCAAACGCTTCGGATCATAAATTCACTCACCTGATTTTAACGCCTACCGCGCGGAGGCGAACTCCGCGCCCTTTCTTTTAAGAACCGCTTCTACATCCCTCCCGGCGACCATTCCGAAGAAAGGCGCTCCTCTTTCTGACGGACCCTTCGCTCGCCTCGGCGGCGTCGGGCGTAATCCTCCAGCCGGCGCGCCGCCGTGCCAAAGGCGTCGCGAACGGCCGCATCGATATCCTCATCGAACCCGCTCGCCACCAGCTCCGCGCCGGGCGCGGTCAGATCGATTTGGACATGGTGGAGATTCCCTTGATGGCGCCGCCGCTGCGGCGTCTCCACCATGACGCGGCAGCTTGTCAAACGGTGATGGATTTGATCCAATTTGGAGACTTTTTCAACGATGAGGGTTTCAATCCACTGAGATAAAGGAAAGTGACGCGATCTGATTTGCAACGGACATTTCATAGCGCTCTCCTCAATGATGTGACTGCTTATTCCGGCTCCCCCTCTTTCTCAAGCCCTTGCGATCCGACCCTTCTCAAGTGATCCGATCGGAGCTTCCTTCCCCTGGTTGGGGCGTTTTTTGAACCCCCGCCGGAGAAAAGGCCGGCTCTTGGGTGTTCACCTTGTTGAGTAGGTCCTGATAAAAATCCAACGACAACCGGTTGTCGGGATCGATCTCCATCGATAATTCCAAATGGAGAAGGGCCTTCTCCAGTTTCCCCATCGCCGCCAGCGCCACCGCGCAGTTGAAATGGGGCTGCCACACCGTTCCATCCATTTCGGAAGCGGCGATAAAAGCGCCGAGGGCCTCATGAAACTTCCCGTCTCGATAGAGATCTACGCCGCGGTTGTTCACCTCCGCCGCAACGGCTGAACCGGCCTCTCCTTTGGCGACAATCTGGGGATGGAGATCGATCATGTAGCCGCTGAGAAAAAAAGAGAGCGCCAAAAGGTCCGCAAACCCTACTTTCTCTCTTCTAAATTTCATTGAACCGCCTCCCTGTTTCAACATGAAACTTTTCAACCTCTGCTTCTATTCTTATAAATGAGCAAGTTGGGCGCCGTGGATCTCTTTTGGAATGACCTAAATTTGATGTGCAATTACGGCGACTTGAAATTCCACCGGGGATATAGCGGAAAGAAGACCGCCGACAATGTCTAGATCGATAGACAAATTGGACAGAACCCCCTTCCGAGATGAGTCGGCTCCTTAATACCGATACCGCAAACGGGCGCCTCTCAAGGGAGGTTCTTGTGTGAGCGCCGCGAAGGTGTTAACATAAAAAAAGAAGGTCGGTTAAGAAAAAAGACCTTCCTATAAAAAGGCGCAAGATGACTGACGCGGAAAAGTCAAAAGAACAGCTTCTGGAGGAAATGAAAACGCTGCGCGAACGGATGGGGCGGATGGAACGGGCGGAGACGAAGTTCTGGGCGCTTTTGGAGTCGGCCCCGGACGCGATTGTGATCATCGACGGCGACCGTCGAATCTCCCTTGTCAACGCGCAAGCGGAGACGCTCTTTGGTTATCCCCGTCAGGAGTTGGCCGGTCAACCGATTGAGGTGTTGGTCCCCGAACGCTTTCGCGAGACCCACGCGGATCATTGCGCGCGTTACATTTCCAAACCGATCATCCGTCCGATGGGGGGGGGCGGATCGGATTTTTCCGGCCGGCGCAAAGATGGAAGCGAATTTCCCGCGGAGATCAGTCTCAGCCCCATGAATACGGAAGAGGGGGTTCTGGTCGTCAGTATCATTCGCGATACGACACGGCGCAAACAGGCGGAAGCGGAGAGACGAAAACTCGCCGGCGCGATCGAGCAGACCGACGATTCCGTGGTGATCACGGACCGCGAGGGGGTGATTGAATATGTCAATCCGGCGTTTGAAAGGAAGACGGGGTATACCCGGGAGGAGGCGATCGGGAAAACCCCCCGAATCGTCAAGTCCGGCCTGCAGGGCGCCGACTTTTACGTCCAGCTTTGGGCGACGGTCCTTCAAGGAGAGGTGTTCCGCGGCATGCTCATCAACAAAAGAAAGAACGGAGAGTTGTATTATGAAGAAAAGACCATCACCCCCTTGAAAGACGACAAAGGGGTCATCACCCATTATGTCTCAACCGGCAAAGATGTCACCAAACGGATAAAAATGGAAAAAAATCTGGAGGAGGTTCGGGTTGAGAAAGAGCGGCTGGAGGCGATCCGCGCCCTGTCGATGACCTACGCCCATAATATTTTAAACGCCATCACCCCCGTGAAGAGCTATGCCGAGAGGATTCTTAAAATAACGGACCCTTCCGACCCGAGACAGAAGTGGGCGGAATCCATCATCGACGGAACGGCGGATGTGGTCAAGATCGTGCGGAGGCTGGAGGAGATCGACACCTTCAGCGTCACGGAACTTGGCGGGATGAAAATGCTCGATCTGGACCGATTAAAGAAGAGAGAGTAAGCGAAGAAGACGAAACTCGACGCGCCCCCTTTCCGACGCCGAATCGAGGGGAGGCCCCTCCCGAAGGAGCCTCCCCTCTCCCAAACCCGGCATACCTGGAACCCAAAAGACGTTATTCGTGATTCTTTTCCGAAATGATCAAAATCTTTCTTGTAAGAGACTAAAATACGATCATCGCCTCGACGACCGCCTGATAATCGGTCAGGTCGGTGATCTCATCGCTTGAACGGCTCCCCTCCAGGGCGATCCTCAGATGCTCCTGGAAGGAGTGAACGAACCCGACGGTCTCTTTAGTCCGGGTGTCGCCGCTGACGTCCCGATCGGGGTCGATCCAATCATACCGCGCCAACGCCGTCAGGTCGATCCCTCTGAGGTATTGCTCCAGCTCGACGAAAAAGCTCTCCCCCAGGACCGTCCGTCCCAGCGAGGCCGGCCGGTTATCATTGCTGTGGATATACCCTCCCATCGCCTCGAATCCGAAAGAAAAAATTTTGTTCGCCGAGGCGCCGTAGCGATAAAACTGAAAATCTTCCGGCGAGAGGGCCGGGTCATGCCAGATCCCCCGGTAACCGTACAAGGTCAGCCCGGAGGCTTGGTCATCCAGTATCTGCTCATAAGCGACCAGGAAATCTTTGTCTTGATCATTCTCCCCCTCCGTTCCCGACCCGGTCGTGTCGACCCCGTTTGTGATCTGCGCCAACAGCCGGGAATTCCGGTAAACGTGGGCCACCTCCACCCCCCTTTGATCGCTCCTGATCCTAAACGGGATCTCACTGCTCGTCAGCTTGTCGTTGAAAAGGGCGGGGCGGCTGATCCCGGTGGGGCGGTCGAACCCGCCGATTCCCACCCCGTAAATCGTATGAAACTGTCCGAAGCGGACCGTGGTGAAGTGACTCGGGATTCCCCAAACCCCTTCGACTTGCGCCACCAAGCCGATATCGTCCGCCGCCTCCCGCTCGATTTCGTTGAAGGCCGAGAGGTTCTTCGTGACGGCGCCGGCGTAAAAGAGGGTGGTGTCGCGCCATTGAAACTCGCTCGCCCGATTTCCCGTTTCCGGGTTGGTATAGACAAACTGCCCCCGCGCGCGGGCGGCCAAAAAGTGCCCGACGTTGTTGACATCCGGCTCTTTTCCAAAATCGTTCGGCAGTCGATAGCCGGCCCATCGAAAACGTTGCCCGGTCGTGTTCAGCCGGGGAATCGCCGGGTAGTGGCAGCCGCTGCACTCGATCCCGTATTTCCTCTCCCACGCCGGAATGGCCCACGACGCGCGCGGAGCGACGAAGTCCATCACTCCCACCGCGCCGATCAATCCGATCACCCAAAGCCAGAAGATTCTTCGTCGCATGGTTTCCTCCTCTTGAATGGCTACGCAAGTTGAATTGCTGTCGCAGCATGAATAAACGCTCTTACGGATCTTCGACTTCAAACCAGAATCCGGTTCCTGTTTCTATTTGGGAGAATCGACCTCCTTTTTAAGAGATTCAAGATATTCCGCCAACACCTCCAATTCGCCATGGCTTCCCCGAAAAGAGGGCATGATCGTTTCTGGAAAGACCGATTTGGGATTGGAGAGAAACTTTTCGAGCCATTCCTCGTCTCTCCGGTCTCCGATCAGAGAGAGATCCGGCCCGACCTTCCCCCCCTTTCCATGAATCATGTGGCAGGCCGAGCATTTTCGCTCGGCGTATATCTTCTCCCCTTGCTGAACTTTTTCCGGCGAGGCGCCGGCCCACGCCGCGACCGCCGACATGAGAATGAACACCGTCGCCGCCGGCAAAACGAATTTAAAATAATTCGCCATCTTTATCTTCTCCTTCAACAATGGGCGCCTTGACTCCTGTAGGGGTTCAACATGTTGAACCCCTACTTCTCAGGCCGAAATATCTCCGGGGCCGCCGGCCCCGAGGCCTCAAGCATCCCCAGCGCCCCCTTATCGATCGCTCGAAAAATACTATGATCGACGAGGAGGTATCGCCCCGGGGCGTCGACGCGAAACTCGACGATGGCGGCCCCGCCGGGAGGAATCAGCGTGCTCTGGACATTCGCCTGAGGGGGGCTCCCGACCGCCCCCTCCGGATAGACAAGGTCAAAAACCTCTCCGATCACGTGGAACGACGAGGTCAGATTCGGGCCGCCGTTCCCGACAAACAGCCGGACGCGGTCCCCCACCTTCGCCTTGAGCGCCCGGTCGCCGGTTAACGCCCCGACCCGCCCGTTGAAGACGACATAATGCGGCTCCTCATCGCGGGCGTCGTCCAGATTGAAAGGCTGCAGCCCCTTCTCCCCAAAACCGCCCGTGGTATAAAATTCGCTCTGAACGACGTAGAATTCCTTATCGACTTTCGAAAGACCTTTTTCCGGCTCGACCAGGATCAGGCCGTACATCCCGTTGGCGACGTGGGTCGGAATGTGGGGCGTCGCGCAATGATAAATATAGAGGCCGGGGTTGAGGGCCTTCCAATGAAACGCTTTGGTCTCGCCGGGAGCGGCCTGCGTCAGGGTCGCCCCTCCCCCCGGACCGTTGACCGCATGAAGGTCGATGGAATGCGGAAGGGCGCTCTTCTCATTATTTTTGAGATGAAAGGTGACGCGGTCCCCGACGCGGATTCGAATAAAGGGGCCGGGGACCGTTCCCCCAAATGTCCAGAATTCGTACTCCACGCCGTCGGCCAATGTCCCCTTTTGCTCGGTGGTTTCCAGATGAACCTCGACATCCGCCGGCTTCGCGCGGGCCACAGGAGGGGGAACGTTCGGAGGGGCGGTCAATTGCGCCTCCATCGCTTGCGCCCCCTGCGACAAACCGGATATTCCGATCGACAGAATAACAAGAACGATTCTCCACATCGGCCACTCTCCTTCATCTGTGAGGGTTGGGATTTCAGAAGGGCGATATAAAAATCCGCCCCCGACCCGGTCATCCGGGCCCTTTCTTCAAACTCAACATGTATTTTGTGAGATCTTCCATCTCCGGGTCCGGCAAGC
>DATDON010000122.1:0-4038 GCA_035293225.1 Candidatus Manganitrophaceae bacterium | reverse complement strand
GCTAAGATCGATGTCTTATCATACCGAATCATATCTGGAGATATAAGAAAGATGGAAATAAATCGAGCCGGTTTGGGATTGAAGATGAGTCATACGACGCCACGAACAAATTCAAAAAGGAGGCGAGTCATGGGTAAGTTACAGCGAACGATCCTTTTCGTCGGTTTTTTCTGGATGGTTTTTCAGGGAATCGGTTACGCGGAGCCTTCGATGGCCCGACACTTTATCGCGCATCCGGAGGGAGGGCAGGAGGTTCCGGAGGTCGACACGAACGCGACCGGTCAGGTCATTTTCAATCTGAATGAGACCGAAACGGAGTTGCAGTACAAACTGATCGTGGCGAATATCGAGAATGTCGTCGCTTCGCACATTCACCTGGGACCCGCGGGATCCAATGGAATGGTCGTGGCGTTTCTTGCCGGACCGTTTGGTCCGGCCGGCGGGCGAACTCAGGGTATTCTCGCGGAGGGGACGATTACGGCGGTGAATTTGGTCGGCCCTCTCGCCGGAATGGACCTTTCCGTTTTGATCCAGGCGATGAGAACGGGGGGGACTTATGTGAATGTCCATACCAATGACGGGGTTCCTCCGACGAACCAAGGGCCGGGAGACTTCCCGGGCGGAGAGATTCGGGGACAGGTCCGGCCCACAGGGCATCATAGTCCGGAATAAGGAAGAAGAGGGAGGCAGGGAATGTCGGCCCCCTGCCGCCCTTTTTCTTTTCATTTTGAACGAAGGCGGCGCGCCTCGGAATAAAAAGAACGCCCCCTTCTCTTGCGTGAAAAGAAGGATATGCTATATTTCTAACTAATGAACGCCGACGACTGGGATGGGATTGCCGACCGGTATGAGGAGGAAATCACCTCTCCGTTTCAAGAGGGGGTGATCAATCCGTTGTACGACGCGATCCGGGCGATCCCCAACAAACGGGAACTGACGGTCGCCGACCTCGGATGCGGCGCCGGCTCTCTCCTCCCTTTTCTTTCAAAAAATTTCAAAAACGTGGTGGCGATCGACTTTTCCTCCCGGATGATCGAGAGGGCGAAGCGGCGAGCCGGCGCCAAGAACGTCTCTTTTCACCTCTGTTCCCTCACCGAGTTGGCGCCCTTCTACGGCCAGTTCGATATCGCGGTGTCGGTCAATTCCGTCCTCTTTCCCTCTTCCCAGGTCGTCAACGGGATTCTCTCTCACATTCAGAAGACCCTCAAGCCGGAGGGGACATTCGCCGCCATTTTTCCGTCGATGGAAGCGATCCTCTATCAGGGGACGTTGGTCTTTGATCGCGAACTGGCGAAAATCGGAGACGAGGAAAAGGCGCTGCTGTCGGCCAAACGGATTCTGGAACGGAGAAAGTTCGACTTCATCAGCGGGATTTATGACGACGACGGCCTTCGCCAAAAATTTTATTATGAATTCGAGCTCAAATACCGGCTGAAAAAGGCCGGCTTTAAGAACCTCCACATCAAGAAGGTCCTCTATCCCTGGGGAGAAGACATGGGGAGCGATGAGGAATTCATGAGGCAGCCGCGCGTCTGGGACTGGTTTATCGAGGCCCAGCGGAAAGTCTGATCGGCAGGCTCAGGCCCCTTCCGTTTTATCGTACCGCTTCAATAAAAACGTCAAAACCGGCGGGGTAAGGAGGGTGGTCAAAATGACCATCGTGACGATGACGGAGAAGATCTGATCGGAAACGACCCCCAACGACTTTCCCATCATGGCAAAGATCAAGCCGACCTCGCCGCGCGGAACCATCCCCCAGCCGACGATCCACTTTCGAACGCGGCCCGCCGCCAGACCCGAAACAAGTTTACCGAGGAGGGCGACGACGGTGACGCCCAACGCGACCGCCAGGAGGGAAAGGTCGAACAGCGTCTCCAGTTTGACGCTCATGCCGGTCTGAACGAAAAAAATGGGAACCAAAAAATATCCGACCGGCTCAAGGAGCTCCCGGATGTGGCGGTCTGCGTGGCGCTCAAGGACCTTCGAGATCGGTTTCCTTGCTTGGGGATCGACCTCTTGGAGGACCTTATTTATGTCTTCAACGATTTCCGGATCTCTGAAGAATCGAAAATGGACCGGCTCCAAAACCAGCCCGGCGGCGAAGGCGCCGACGATCGGCGCCAGACCGATCGATTGGGAGAGAGAGGCGATCGCCAGCCCGAACGAAACCGCCAAAGTGAATTTCATGCTCAATCCGGTATGGATTTTTGAGAGCCATCGCCCCAGCAAGGGCGCTAGAATTTGCCCGAAGAGAATGGCGCCGATCACGAAAAGGACCGCCTTGGCGGTGATCCAGCCGATCAAGTCCCAACTCGCCGCGCCCAATGTCGCGATCGCGGAGACGACCGCCAAAATAATGAGTCCGATCACGTCGTCGATCACCGCCGCGCCGAGAATAATCTGGGCCTCCGGCGTCTGAAGTTTGCGGAGGTCCCAAAAAACCCGCGCCGTGATCCCGACGGACGTCGCGGTCAAGGCGGCGCCCAAAAAAAGACGCCCGTTCAAAGAGAGGTCGGGGAGGAGAAGAGGCCCGACCAAATACACTCCCAAAATAAACGGGGCCGCCACCCCGACCACTGCGACCACAAAGGCCCGGCGCCCCACCCGCCTCATCTCCTTGACGTTCGATTCGAGTCCGATTTGAAAAAGCAAAATCACCACCCCCAATTGGGCCAGAAAAGCGATCATCGGGTCGGTCTTGATCGGCTCAAAGAGGGCGGGGCCTAAAAGGGCCGTGTTTCCCAAAATGACGCCGGCCAAAAGCTCGCCCAAAACAGGAGGCTGTCCGAGCCGTTCCACCAGGCTTGAAATTTTCGCGGCGAGAAGGATCACGGCGATCCATAGAAAAGTGGCCCCCCCCATTTCCGAAGCCCCCTCGCCTCCGGCGAGGGACTCTTGAAAACCGAGCAAAACCAAAAGGAGGGAGGCGCCGACCCATTTTATATTTCGGCCTTGGGCGATGAATTTAATTTTAATAAGATGGCTCACGCCGACCCCCTCTCGTCCATTAAACGTGTAAACGTGAAGAACAGGATACCTCCTCCCGGAGCGGAAGGCAAGTATTTGAAATCGGGCCTGAACGCATATCCTGATGGCGTTAAAATGATGAAGGGGAGCGCATGGGTTCAATCGCTGGCGCTCACACGGGGTCGATCTGATCGGCCGGATGAACGATCAGAGGATCAAACGGCTTGTAGAGTTCCTCGATGCGGGGTTGTCGTCTTGGCCGAGGCATGATTTCAAAAAGAGGAGATGCAAAATTTGGCCGAAGCCTGTCACCGATTGCTGGATGGCCCGGAGAAGTATTCAAGACGGCTGACGGCGACGTCGGAGACGAACATGACCCCTGTGTATCGGTCGAAGATCGGCTTCAATCCGGCCAGAATCGGCGCGACCTTCTCCGGCGGGACGACGGTCATCAGCATCACCAAGCTCTCCATCTCATTAAACATCGGATGGGCGGTGTGAAAACCATGGTGCCCCTTTCCCGAAATGTTGTGGATGATCGTGTAGCCGGTCGCCTTGATGCCATCCAGCAAATCGGTCGCAAATTTCACATGCTCCCCCTGAATGATGATTCGGATCTCCTTCATGGGATGAAGGGTGAGGCTGTTCATGGCTTAAACTCCTTCTTAGGATCTGACGGGATGGGCATCCATCCCTGTCTCGGTTTATAGTAATAGAAGATTTTCTCGTCCGGGTCAAGCGCCACGAGGCGGACCCATTCGTTATCGTAGAAATTCTGAAGGACGCGGTGGCGCTGGATGATCTGCAGGATCCATTCCCGGGGCGCTTCCACCAGGGTGAGCAGCCGCATCGGCTCGTGATACGGCCGCGGCCCGTCCATGACGGTCTGCCAGGCCAGCCCGGTGCGTAGATCGCTTTGGGGTCCGGACATGATCCCGAACCGGCCCACCACGTTATGGTAGATCTTGCTTCCGCTGCCGTAGACCTCCGTGTCCACCGTCGAAAAGTAGTGCTCCATGTTGATCCATTGTCCGACCACCTGAGGCCCGGTCATCACGATCTCCAGGAGCC
>DATDON010000121.1:0-2005 GCA_035293225.1 Candidatus Manganitrophaceae bacterium | reverse complement strand
GCGCTTTAAGCGATCGGGGCATCCAACATATAAACGGAAGCCGTTACTATCCGAATGACGGCGAAATCTTTCTGGAAGCGCTTCATGACTTCTACTGGCTGAAAGGCCTGTTGGTCAGGGTGGCTTAATAGAGAGGGCGGTTCCACTCCGTCATGGGAGATTGATCGGCGGATCTCTTTCGATTGTCTTTATGATTTTAATCACCTGTTTTCGCTCATCTTCAGATAAAAACGCTTCGCAAATCCTGAAAATGATCTGATCCTCCTTCCCGATATGAGCGCGAATAAGATCGATCAGCTTAAAACCGGCGTCCAAAATAACGCTCAGCGCCTCTTCCCGTCTTAAACCGAGATTTTCATAAGCGGCGAGTGTCTTTTCCCACTCCGCGAACGCCGACCGAATCTTCTCATGTTCATGGAGCATCACTTCGATCGGACCGTACTCCTTTCCGGTGTACTCCGCCAGGATCGGAAAGAGGGCTTCTTCCTCTTTTTGAAAATGGAGCCCGATCCCCCGTTTCAAGGCGCCGACCAGATCGTTCAATAATGCCTGCTCCACCTCGGTCCGCTCGGGGATGTTATTCTCCGGCCCTCTCTGAAGATACTTGAGGGCCCGCTCCATCAACTCCAATTTCAGCAGCGTCGCCCGGTGTTCGTCTTTTAACGTCTGGGTGGCGTCGTCATGACCGTCGGACATCTCTGGAACCGTCTCTTGGTTGCTCATTTCTTCTTCCCTCTTTGGGACGCCCCCCATGGATCGATTCTTCAAAACTTCGCTAATAACCGCGCGCCATATAGACAGCCGCCAAGATAATAAAGAGCCCGATCACTAGATTGAACCGGGCGACCCAACGGGTCACGCTTAGCAATGAATTCCGGCCGGCCCCGGACCGACCGCTTTGAATCGATCTCGGCCCAAGGGCAAAATCATGAAGAAGGGTGAGGGAGACCATCACGACGAATAGAGAAAGCTTGATCCAAAAGGCGCTCCCGTATTCGCTCAGCGGAATCCCTCTGTGATAAAGGTTCAGAAGGCCGGTGAGGAGAAGAACGCCGAGGGAAACCCATCCGGCCTTTCGAAACCGCTTTCCGACTCGGCTCATCAGATCCATTTTTTGTCCGACGGAGAGATCGCGAAGGACGGGGACCAGCACAATCACGAAGAATAGCATCCCTCCGACCCAGAACATGGCCGCCATGATGTGGATCCAAACAACAATCATCCAAAACATCCTTGTCTCCTAACGCGACATCGCCGGAACCAATTCGTTCTCCCCTTCCTCCCCCTCTGACCCTCTCCCACCCAAGGGGAGAGAGGAAGCGGGTCGGAAGCTATTTTCCAACCAGGGCCGAGGCCTCTCCCCTGAAGACGTCTCAATCCGTCTGAAGCTCTACCGTGGGTGGAATCAATTCGAGCAGTTCGAGGGCCGTTTCCAGGCGGGAGTGGGTTTGAAGATCAGATAGAGCCATCTCGACCTGGGAGGCGTCGAACTCAAAGCGCAACTCCGCCTTTCCGTTCTCCGGCGCCGTGACATGCTCCGCCTGTAGCTCCATGTGCGGATGCCAGGCGATGACGTTGTAGTCGCCGGCCGGAAGATCGGGGATCGTGAAGCTCCCATCCGGCGAGGTCACGGCAAAATAGGGATTTCCAACGGCCAGCCCCCACGATTGCATGAAGTCATGCACCCCACACTGGGCGCGGAAGATATAGTGACCCTCCCGTAAAAGGATCGTTTTGGTCGAGGCGTTCTCCGGCAGCACCGGCTTGCTGAACATCGCAAAGGTGTGGTTCCCGACCAGCGTATAACCCTGGATGTCATGCACAACCGGATCCTTGTTTACAATCGTGAGAGGATGGTCGTTTCGAACCGGCATGACGAAGGGGGAGATTCGGCAGTTTTCGAGATGGATCTCGGGCGTATAATCAAACCGTTTTCCCTTTTTGATACCCACGACGGCCACGACCACGTTCTGGAGACCGCCCTCTTCCGAAACCCGAAACTCCT
>DATDON010000120.1:0-2283 GCA_035293225.1 Candidatus Manganitrophaceae bacterium | reverse complement strand
GGGGTCGATGATTTGGCGGCGTTTGTCCTCGACTGGTTGAACGCGGTCGAAATCCAACGGTGTCATCTGGCCGGGTTTTCGATGGGAGGATGGGTCGGACTGTCGCTCGCCCTTTCTCATCCGGAGCGGATCTTAAAATTGATTCTCATCGCGACTTCCGGGGGAAGGCTGCCGGGGGTCCCGATCCTCAACCCTTCCGGGTTGACCTACAAGGAGATCTTGGACCGGTTTTATCATCGTCCGGAAATTAAGGAAAAGCTGGCGCGGCAAAAGCTCACCCCTCCTGAAAAAGAAGAGATCCTCCGATCCTCCCGGGCGTTGGCCCGGCTGGTATCCTATCAAAAGGTGATTCCGGAGTTTCATCATCGGCTCCGGGAGATTCGAATCCCGACCCTGATTGTCGGCGCCGATCACGACCGCGCGATCCCGCCTCCTTTCCAGGAGCGTCTCCACGCCGAAATCGAAAAGTCCAAACTGGTCATCTTCCAAGAGACTGGCCACGCCGTCGTCGCGGAGCGCCCTCAAGAGCTCTCCCAGGAAATCCAAAAATTTATTCTCTCTCGGGAATAAAAATTCCGCCGCCGAAGACCGCTTTAAAATACATTTTTAATTCATAGGGTTAGAGCTTCATCCCCCAAAAATTACCCCACCGGGTATAATTTCCCCTAGTGTAGTGAATCCAACACCTCTTTACATATCAATGACTCGTATGAACATTTCCTCTTCCGCCGAAAAAACTCCCTCCCTTTCAAGGGGAGGGTTGGGGAGTGGATGGTTAAAAGAGCGGTGGAATGGCAAGCGAATGCTGAACCCCAACCCACCCTCACCCCAACCCTCTCCCTGAGGGAGAGGGAATTTTTAGGTGTTTAGGTTCACTCCTTTATGTATATGTAAAGCGATTTATGATTCACTACACCAGTCGGCGTTATTGATTCGACTACTTTGGAAAAAGTTTTTGACGCGGCCCCCTTTATTTTGTCAAGGGGCGTTGCGTCCGGAGAAAGGGGGGAGGATGAGAGAACAGAAATTCTTGAAGCGATTGAAAAAAGAGCTTCCCGTATGGGTGGAGCGGGGGTGGGTTCCGGCGGAGAGCCGGCGGCCGATCCTCGATCACGTTGCGTCGCAAGGAGGCGGCGTTCGTTACCTTCCCTTCGCGTTTTCCATCTTGGGGGTCTTGCTGCTCGGCTCCGGAGTGATCACCTACTTCGCCGCGAACTGGGCCGCCATGCCGAAGCTGATCAAGCTCATGATCCTCTTCGGCGCCCTCTGGAGCGCTTATGGTTCGTCCCTCTATTTTCTGCAGGTTCGAAACGCCCCCTCCGTGGGGAAGGCCTTGCTGTCGCTGGGGGTGATTTTATTCGGGGCGAACATCATGTTGATCTCGCAGATCTATCATATCGACGCCCACGCGCCGAACGGGGTGTTGATGTGGTCTTTGGGGGGGCTGCTGGTCGCCTATTTGACCCGCTCGCAGGGGGCGCTCATCGCCGGCGTCCTCCTGGCGGTCCTCTGGACCGGCATGGAAACCTTTGGATTCGACCGAACCGTTCACTGGCCTTTCCTGATCCTCTGGATGTTGTTCCTTCCGCCGGTTTACACGGAAAAATGGAGGCCCGCTTGGCGTGTGATCTTGATCGGATTGTTCCTCTGGAGTTTTTTCATCTTTGTTCACGCCAATTGGCTGATCATAAGGGGAGAGTGGCCGAAGGGGACGACGATCCATCTGATCCAGATTTATTTTTTGGCCTATCTGGGTCTATTTATCCTCGGTATGGCGATGGAAACCTACGAGGGTCTCGTTTCCTTTTCCCCGCTTCCGCAGCGGTATGGGATGATCGCCTCCCTGGCGAGTTTTTATTTATTGACCTTTCCGAAAATAGACGGCGGGACGCGATTATGGCTCTGGGTCGTCGATGAAGATCCGGGGCGAATCGCGCCGATGCTTTGGGTCGTTCTGACCCTGATGGCGATGGTCTGGGTGATCGGCCTGGCGATTTGGACCAGAGGGCGGCCGAACCCTGCGTCGAGGCCCGACGATCCGAAATGGGGAGAGGTTCCGCTCGTTCTGTTGATCGGTTCGCTGACCCTGAATCTCTTTGTGACCGAAGCGCAGAGCGGCGCCGTCGCCGTTGTGTTTAATCTCCTCTTTTTCTCCGGGTTGGTCTGGTTGATTTATGTCGGGTTACAAAACAATAACCTATTTTTGGTCAATGTCGCGTTTTTCTTTTTTGGCTTGGGGCTCCTCAGCCGCTATTTCGACACTTTCTGGACATTGATGAATCG
>DATDON010000119.1:0-3688 GCA_035293225.1 Candidatus Manganitrophaceae bacterium | reverse complement strand
TCGGGAGAGACGGAGGACGCCACCATCGCCGATCTGGCGGTCGGCGCCGGCGCCGGCCAAATCAAGACCGGATCCCTTTCGCGGACCGACCGGACGGCGAAATATAATCAGCTCCTTCGCATCGAAGAAGCCCTCGGAGAGGCGGCGGTCTATCGGGGAAAGAGCTTGTATGCGCTCGGAAAGTAGCCGAAAGAGGAGAGGCGAATGCGTTTACCACCCAGATCGGGGCTGAGGCGCTCCAGGCGCGCGGATCACAGGGGTTGGGTCGCGGCCCTCTTTTTTTTGCTCCTCTTGGTAGAAAATTCCGACGCCGGAACGATCGGCTCCCCGGCCGCGGCCGGCCGGCCGGCGACCTTATCCCAACTCAACCTGGAGTACGACACGGTCCAACGGGACATGAATTCCAACGACCGCTCCTTCTCCGGGGACGTGACCAGCGAACGGATTCTCCTCCAAGGGGTCTTTGGGTTGACCCCTTACACTGACTTTTTCCTCCGGGTCGGCGCCGCCGATCTCGAAACCGCCTCGCGGGGTTTTAACAGCGGTCTCGGGGTCGCATACGGCGGGGGAGGAAGGTGGACCGTTCTAAAAAAGGGAGACTTGAAGATCGGTCTCGGGTTGCAGTTTTTGGAGTTTTTAGGCCGGGACGCCGACGCCCCCATTTCCAAGGTCCATTGGGACGAATTGGAAACGTTCGTGGGGGGAGAAATCGAGGGGCTTGAGCGCTTTACCCCTTATTTCGGGGTCTCGTTTTCGAAGGCGGTCGGCCGGTTCAAAGGGGGGCCTGGGGCGACGGTCCGGTCCGACGATTTTATCGGACTTTTCGTCGGCGCCGAATATCAGATCTATCAAAATTACTATTTATCGAGCGAAGCGCGCCTGATTCATGAGAACGCTTTAACGATTCGGGTGAATTATCATTTATGAAAAATAGACGCCGGCGGGGGCTTGAGGAAAGCCAAAAGAAAAGGAGGCGGTTTTTTCTGGCGGTGGTCCTCTTTATCAATGGCTACCTCTTTTTCTCCTTTTTCTTCGGAGACATGGGATTGTTTAAGGCGGTCAAAATGAAGAGACAATACTCCCGCCTTCAAGCGGAGATCGCGTCACTGCGGCAAGAAAACGACGCCATGGCCAAACGGGTCGATGCGCTGAGGACCGACCCCCTTTATATTGAGGAATTGGCCCGGGGCCAACTGGGGATGGCGAGAGAGGGGGAGCTTGTCTACGAATTTTATGATCGTTAGCAGGTTGAACGTCGGTTAATATGCCTTACCGTTCCGGTTTCGTCGCCATCATCGGCCGCCCCAACGTCGGGAAATCAACCCTCCTGAATCAACTCTTAGGCCAAAAGGTCTCCATCGTCTCCGATAAGCCTCAAACGACTCGGAACAGAATCTTGGGGGTGAAACATCTTCCGGAAGGGCAGATGGTTTTCTTCGACACCCCCGGCGTCCATAAGGCGAGGACGAAGCTCAATCAGAGGATGGTCCAGGCCGCGCTCGACTCTCTGAATGAAGTCGATCTCATCTTCTTTTTGGTCGAGCCCGATGCGGCGCCGGGAGAAGGGGATCTGTTTATCGCGGATCATCTGAAAAAAATAGACACCCCCCAAATATTGGTCGTCAACAAGATCGATCTGATTAAAAAAGAACGCCTGATCCCCCTCCTTGATTTTTACGGCCGTCAGGGGAACTTTTCTGAAATGATTCCAATCTCCGCGCTCACCGGCGAAAATGTCGATCGGTTGACCGCCGCCGCCCTTTCTCATCTACCGGAGGGAGCGCCCTACTTTCCGGAGGATGTCGTCACCGATCAGCCGGTCCGTTTTCTGGCGGCCGAGATCATTCGGGAAAAAGTGATTGAAAAAACCCGCGAAGAAATTCCTTACGCCGTCGCCGTTCAAATCGAAGAATTCAAAGAAGAGGAGGCGAGGAATCTCATGTCGATCCGGGCGACCCTCTTTGTCGAGCGGGATTCTCAAAAGGGGATTCTCATCGGCGAAAAAGGGGGGATGCTCAAAGAGATCGGGACGGCGGCCCGACAGGAGCTGCAGAGCCTGTTGGGCGCGAAGATCTTTTTGGAGCTCTGGGTCAAGGTGAAGAAAGACTGGAGCAAAGACGAGCCGTTTTTGACCGAGATGGGGTATTGACCCGCTCCGAAAAGCCCGCCGCCTCCGGCGATTCCCGTCGACCGGATCATTCCTTATAAAGGGAGAGAGTGGAGCGGGGAGTAAGATGGAAATTGCGGGGAAGAGGGCTTAATCGGCTTCGGGTTCGCTGGAACCTTGGCGATGGGTGACTTTGTCCTCGTCGAAGAGTTCTTTCATCTCCTGAGCGGTCTCTTCATTTTCATTCGGAATGAAACGGAGGGGGATATTCAACGTCTCCTTCGTTTCTTTCTTTTCTCCTTCTTTTCCGCCGGAAGCGTTCTCTTCCTTTTTTTCGCTCATTGAAGCCTCCACAAGTAACCTTTATTATACACCACTTGTTCCCCTTCGGCGTCAAGAAAAATGGAAGGGGGGGAAATAAAAACCCGGAAGCAGATCGTTTGATCTTCAGAGCGGCTACAGCGTCCGCGCTTCCGGGTCTCGGCGCCGCTGGGAGAAAAGCCCCAGCGAACGCTCTCGCTGTGAGAGGGTTCTTCTAGGACGTCGACGCCTCACATGCCGTAGGGTTCATACTGCCCACTAGACCACCTCCTTCCGCGGCGAGGAACGTTGCGCAAGGCCCAGACCTTGCTCCTTCCGAATCGCCGCGCCGATCGCCGCCCGGAAGGCCGCCTCCATCGAACATGAAGACTCGGAAAGATGTGTCGTCTTCCCTGTCGCATACTATAACATACTGGAACCGAATCCGCATCTCCGGCTTTACTAATACAGACGTAAAAACAATTGTTACATTGTTTTCGTAGGGGCGGCCCCCCGTGGCCGCCCTGGGCAGGCACGGTTTGCGTTCTACCTCCAGCTTTCGTTTTACCTCCAGCTATTTCCCGAAGGTCACAACCATTTCCTGAAGGTCACAAAGGAGGGGAAACACGTTTTTATGAGGTACCGGTTGACCAAAGGCCCATGACTCACTGTTCCGTGCGTAACATGAGTGAATAAAATAAGTCGCGCGAAGTGGTCGATCGCTCATCGAAGCTCTTTCAAGTGAAGGGTAAAGACTCTGAAAAAAAAGGTTACCTTTAACGTAACAGATTCGTTTAAAACGTGTCAAGAATCGGGGGGTCATTCTTTTCAAGAAGCCCCTTTTGATTTTTAGCCGTAAAGTTGGTAGAATTTAAACCAGCAAGCTCTCGCGTTCATCAGACGTTATCAGACACTTTAAGGTCCCTTGAACTTTTTTCATCTCCGCTTTTTGTAAGGTTCTTCGCTCTTTGGCGAAGGAAGGATAAAAAATGAAACCCGAAGAGAATGACCGCCGGGCCGAATTTCTCCGGCGGATGATCCTGATCCGCCGGTTTGAGGAAAAGTCGGCGGAGATGTACGCCTTGGGAAAGATCGCCGGTTTCTGCCATCTCTACATCGGAGAAGAGGCGGTCGCCGTTGGCGCGATCGGGGCGGCGCGGCCGGAGGATTACATCCTCACCGCCTACCGGGACCACGGGCACTGTCTTGCGCGCGGCTCGGAGCCGAAGCGGGTCATGGCGGAGCTGTTCGGAAAAGAGACCGGGGTCTCGAAGGGAAAAG
>DATDON010000118.1:0-2749 GCA_035293225.1 Candidatus Manganitrophaceae bacterium | reverse complement strand
CAGAGGAGAAGATAGGCGATCAATTCATCGCGATAAAAGAGTTCCCGCCGGGGATAGAGGGAAAAGGCCGTATTGAGGGCATCAAAAGCTCGGTATTTCTCGATCCCCTGCCGGCCGAATTTGGTTTCAATCGCCAGGATACTGCAAATAATCTCCTTTTGCACCCCGAATGCATCTTCAACGTTCTGGAAAAGCCTGACGTTCTCGTTGAGATAGGCCCGGCTGAGGAGGATCAGATCCTCATTGATAAACCGTTTTCGGTATTCGTAATAGGGAAGGATCTCCGGGGGACGCTCGAACTTTTCGATAATTTCCGGTTGAAGGGCGACCTTCTCGAAAAGAGCCCTGAGCCCCGCCGGATCAAATTGATGTTTTTGCGAAAGCTCCTTGAACAGGTCCCGGTATTTCGGATCGTCGAACGGGAGAGGGGGAGCGGGAGGAGGAGCGGACGTCTGGGCCAAAAGCGGCTGGACCAAAGACATCCCCAAAGAGAGGGGGGCCGCCAATCCGATGAGACGCGGGACCAACCGCTTCAGAAACGCCCTTCTATCTTCCAAGGTTCCTCCAGTGCGCCGATTCGATCCGACGAATACAAATCAAAATTTATTGTGTCGCAGGCTTATGTAGGGGCTGGACGCGGCCCGGCCCCCGATGTTGAAAAATCCGGCGCGGCAAACATTAAAAAAAACGCGGGCTCCAGGTTAAAGCCCGTCTATACAAGAGCTAACAATAGAGTAAGAGGGGATTTTTGTCAAACGTCTTTAGGCTCGGCGCGCGCTCTGAACCGACGGGAGATTCGCGACGATTTCATCCGCGGCCCGCGAGAGGATCGCGTCATGGTCGTGGTCGAGGGCGAAGAGGCGGAGCTGGATCAGTTTCGCCGGGATCGAATCGATAAATTCGGTGAGGGGCTCTTTGGAGACCGCCCGGGTGGAGGGATTATAAACGAAGACCTGCCGCTCCCCCATCGTCAGCGGGTCCATCGGCCGTGGATCTTGCGTCGCCATATCGACCCGGAAGGGAAGTCTTCTGAGGACGCGGGGGAGCCGTTCCCGGACGCGCTTTTCAAACTCGGCGGGGCCCATGATCCGTTTCCCTTTCCCCGCCTTTTCGACGGAAAAGGTGGTGTCGTAGGCCATCTTCCATTTGACATCCCGATTCAGTATTTTTTCCCACTCCCGATAGAGCGCGCGCTCCGACTTCGACCGGGCGCCCTTCCACGATTTCACCTTTAGGAGAAGCGACCAATCGGTCAGATCGAGATAGGCGTCGAGGCGGTCAAGCGGGTTATACGGGAAAATCCGCCGGAGGGTGTCCCTAAAAATATCCCGCAAATGCATGTCAAGGGAGCGGGTCGTCCGATGGTAGTAAACGTTGAAATAGAGATAGGAGCGCGCGTTCAAAAACATGGTCAGCGCCGGCAGGCCGGCTTTATGGAGGGTCAGCCCCTGCTCCGTGAAAAAGGTGTAGTGCATCAGCCGGTCCAAATCGACCGGCCCGACCGCCACCCCGCACATGTAGGAGTCGCGCAGGACATAATCGAGGTTGTCGGCCGTAAAAATCCCCCAAAAAAGGGGCTTCAGCATGACCAGCCAGCGGGGATACTCTTTCGGCGTCTTAAAGGAGGCGTCTTTGTGAATCAAAAAAGCGACATGCTCGGGGTCCAACGCCTCTCCCGGCGCGAAAACGCCGCCGGGGCTCCTTCGGATCCGTTTCAGGATCGGCGCCAGCTCCTTCCGGATGATCGCCTGGCCGATCTTTTCATGCGTCAGATTGAAATCGTCGAGAAAATTATCGTCGAAGAAATGGCAGAACGGCCCGTGGCCGATATCGTGCGTTAAGACCGCGGCGCGCAAAAGGGATTCGATAAAATGGACCGAGGGGCATCCCGGGACCACCTCTTTCAGCGAGGGATAAAGCCGCTTGGCGAACTGTCCCGCGATGTGCATCGCGCCGAGGGAATGAACAAATCGGGAATGCTCGGCCGACGGGTAGACCCAGCGCGCCGATTGAAGCTGGCCGATATATCGAAGCCGCTGCATCCAGGGGGAGTCGATCAGATCCTTTTCGGTCGTCTCCTCCTTCTTGCCGAAAGGAACCGTGAAGGTGATATATCCATGAATCGGGTCGGCGAGAAGGGCCAACCCCTCGTAAAGCATTTCCCGGCGATTCCCTTCCATCCCGCCCCATTCATCCATACGCGACGCGCCCCGTCCATTGAAGAGATGAGAATGATCTTAATCTATTTTCGAATCGTCCGCAAGATCGAGGGGCGTCGGGGAGGTCTGATGACAACGGGAGGGAGCGCCTTATTCGAACTTGGAGAAGAGCGACCGGCAGATCCGCTCATGCTCCCGCCGGAGGGGGGGATCGATCCGGTCCCAACCGAACCGCCGCTCCAGTTCGGCCTCGACCCGCTCCACCTGAGATAAGGTCGGGTATTCAAAGGGGGCGCCGATCGCGGCGAACGCCTCGCCGGCCGCTTTCCGCATCTCCCCCGCCTTCGCCTCTCTCCACGACAGAGGATCGGAAATCGGGTGCCCGGCGGCCTCTTCCATTTTTTGGAGGGTCAGGATAAATGAAGCCATCATGGCGTCCCGCACCGTGTTGGCGGAAAGTACCTTTTTTGAGAGTTTTTCTTGAATAAATCGCTCCGGATCTCGAAACATGCGGAATACTCCATAGAAAACGGGGATTTTGAAACGCCTTCGGCCTGGCGTAGACCGGATGACGAAGATGGATCTTTTTC
>DATDON010000117.1:0-5731 GCA_035293225.1 Candidatus Manganitrophaceae bacterium | reverse complement strand
TTTGGAAGGAGGGGGGAGGGGAGGTCGCCTTTCGCTTTTGGGCGCGTTGACAAGTTAAATTTAAAGGGCCTAAAATAATAGTAGGTTCTCTGGCGTTCTTTGTGGAGTGGGGCGATGATGGGTCAAAAAGGGATTTGGGTGGCGGGGATATTGGCGCTGATCTTTTCCGGAGTCTATCCGGGGGAGGGGATCGCTTATAACGAAGGGAGTCGGATTCACTTTGAGGCCGATTTCGAAGTTTTGGAGCGGGATATCACGCAGGAGGATGTCCAATTCCTCGGCCAGAATTTTCCCGAGGAGACGACGTCGTTCGAGTCGTTGCGGTTGCTCGGCAAGCTCAGTGTTCAGGTGATCGACCCCCTTGAAATTTACGGTCTGTTCGGCGGAAGCGATCTGGAGGTGAGCGATTTCGGGTTCAGCGCCGATTTCGGTGCGGCGTATGGGGGAGGGGCGCGGATCATTCTTTACCGCGAAGAATCGCGGGAGATGTTTTATCATCTCTTCGCCGATTATCGGTTCCTCACCTTCAAAGCGAACGATACGGTCCGCTTCGCGCCGCAGGTGGACCTCAACGGGAACGGGATCATCGAGCCGGGGGAGATCCTGACCGATGAGCGTCTGAAGGAGCGGATTCGATGGGCGGAGCATGTGATCAAATTCGGCGTGATGGGAAGGCAGGAGGCGTTCGAGCCTTACGGAGGGATCCGGTTCTCCTTTGTCCGCGGAAAAGATCATCTTCCGTCTCAGGCGCAAGAATTGAACATCAAGCTGAAACAGAGCGATATTTTCGGCCTCTTTTTGGGGACGAATTATTATCTTTCCCGTTCCGAGCGGGCGGCTCTTTTTATTGAGGGGAGTTTATTCGATCAATTTTCGCTGACCGGCGGGGTCCGGGTCGGCTTTTAGATTCTATATCTAAAAGATATACGTTGCGTAGATGTTGACGCAATTCCGTTTAACGAATAACGTTTAACGTTTTTTGGGTTCCGGCTACGCCGGATTAGTCAATCAGAGAGGCAATATGTTTAAAAAAATAGTTTTGGCCGTTTTCTTATTGGGAATAACCGCCCTGGCCGGCTGCCATGCCGCTTATCGAGGGGCGGTCGGGGCCGAATTTTATAGTTCTTATCCTTACCGGGTGGAATATATCGACCCGTATGATCCTTATTATATTTATGGCCGTCCCGTCTACTACTATCCCGGTTACTTCTATGATCCCTATCCCTATTTCTTTTTCGGGTCGAGCTTTTTCTTCCATCCCCGTCACTTTATCATCGTGGATAATCTGATCACCCGGGATCCGCGGTTGGTCCGGCCGGGGAGCAGGACCCTCCGCGGCGGGCAGAAAGGGACAGGCTCTTCTGTTCCCGATCGTTCCGAACCCGGTTCAAGAAGTCTCCGGTAGGGAGGCCTCTTCCGTGTATTGGCCGATCTTTCGGAGGCGTCGATAACGCCGCTCGAGCCGCTCCTCCTCCGGGACCGATTCGAGGTCGGCCAGATGCTTTGACACAGACTTTGAGATCATCTCCGCGACCTTTTGCGGGTCCCGGTGGGCGCCGCCGGCCGGCTCCGGGATGATCTCGTCGACGATCCCCAGTTGGATCAGGTCCGTAGCGGTCATCTTCAAGGCGTCGGCCGCTTCGGCGGTTTTGTCGGAGTCGTTCCAGAGGATGGCGGCGCATCCCTCCGGAGAGATGACCGAGTAGACGGCGTATTGCAGCATCAAAATCCGGTCGGCCACCGAGATCGCCAAGGCCCCTCCGCTCCCCCCCTCTCCGATCACGACCGACAAGATCGGCGTCTTCAATTGAGACATCACCAGGAGATTCCGCGCGATCGCCTCCGACTGCCCCCGCTCTTCCGCGCCGACCCCCGGATAGGCGCCGGGGGTGTCGACGAAGGTGATGACCGGCTTGTTGAATTTTTCGGCCAACTGCATGACCCGAAGCGCCTTCCGGTATCCTTCCGGATGGGGCATCCCGAAGTTTCGGGCGATCCGTTCTTTGACCGTTTTCCCTTTCTGGTGGCCGATAATCACCACCGAACGGCCGTTCAGCCTTGCCAATCCCGTGATCATCGATTTGTCGTCGCCGTAGAGGCGGTCCCCATGCAGCTCGATGAAGTCTTCAAAAATCATCTCGATGTAGTCGTCGGTGTTGGGGCGTTGCGGATGGCGCGCGATCTGGGTTTTCTGCCAAGGGGTCAATTTCGAAAAGATCTCCTGCTGCAGGTTCTCCATTTTTTTTTGCAGCCTTTTGATCTCTTCGTTTTGCCTCGGATCGGCTTGAATGTTGTCCTTCATCCGGAGGATCTTTTCTTGTATCTCTAAAATCGGTTTTTCGAATTCCAGGTAGTCTTTCACGTTTTTATCCTCAAAAGGGTCTCAACGGTTTGAGAGGGTCGTCTCCCGTTCAAAAAGGACGCTCCCTTTTCCGAACCGCGCTTCGATGTCGGCCTTTAATTGTTCGGAGCCGTCCACGCTCCATTTCGGATCGACGGCGATGACCGATTCGACCAGCGATCCGAAGCGGTCGGGCGCGGTAATTTTCAAATAGACTGACGCCGGGCCGGGATATCTCGCCAATATCTCCCGCAAGCCCGCAAGCTGCGGCAAGGAGACCGCGCTCGCGGAGAGGGAGAGGGTGAATCGTTCGCCCCCCTTTTCGCCCGGCGCGCTCATCGGCGCGTTTAGAGGAGCGTTTATCGGATCGTCGGCGGCGCCGAGCGGGGTGATGTAGGTCGCTTTGAGCTTCGTTCCTTTTTCGCCCCGGTCGAGCGTCCCGGTGATGAGCAGGGGGATCTCCCGCTGAAAAAGGGGGGCGGAGGTCTGATAGAGATCGGGGAAGACGATCACTTCGACGGAGCCGGTGAGGTCTTCGACGCGCAGGTAGGCCATCCGGTCCCCCCGTTTGGTCGTCGTCACCCGCTCTTGAACGACCATCCCGCAGATCCGGACCTCCCGCTCTTCTTCGATGTTGGCCAGCTCCTCGGTCGGCGTCGCCGATCGTTTTTTCATGATCGTCTCAAACCGGCTGAGCGGGTGGCGGGTGATGTAAAAACCGACCGCTTCTTTCTCCAGCTTGGCGATCCGGTCGTCATCCCATTCCGGAATCTCAGGGAGGGGCGGCTCCGGCGCCAGACCGGGGGAGGCCGCCGCGGCCTCTCCGAAAATGGTCATCTGCCCCGCCTCCTTCGCCTTCTGGCCCCGCCCTCCCTCCTGCATCGCCCGTTCGAGGACCTCCATCTGCGCCGCCCGCTTGGCCCCCGTGGAGTCGAAGGCGCCGCACTTGATCAACCCTTCGATGACCCGCTTGTTCACCTTTCGGAGATCGATCTTCCCGCAAAGATCGTACAGGGAGGTGAATCGGCCCTCGCTCTTCCGGGCGGCGAGGATCGAGTCGATGGCGGCGCTCCCGACGTTTTTAATCGCGGCGAGGCCGAACCGGATTCCCCCGGCGACGACGGTGAAATCTTTTTCGCTCTCGTTCACGTCGGGGGGGAGAATCTGGATCCCCATGTTCCGGCACTCGCTGATGTATTTGACCACCTTGTCGGAGTTTCCCATCTCGCTGGTGAGGAGGGCGGTCATGAACTCGACCGGATGATGGCGTTTTAAATAAGCGGTCTGATAGGTGATCAGCGCGTAGGCGGCGGAGTGCGACTTGTTGAATCCGTAGCCGGCGAAATACTCCATCAAATCGAAGATTTTTTCGGCTTTGGCGGCGCCGATCCCGTTTTTCCCGGCCCGCTCGATAAAGAGGGCCTTCTGGGCCGCCATCTCTTCCGGTTTCTTTTTCCCCATCGCGCGGCGGAGGAGGTCGGCCTCTCCGAGTGAAAATCCCGCCAGGACATTGGCGATTTTCATTACCTGCTCTTGATAGACGATCACCCCGTAAGTCTCTTTGAGGATCTCTTCCAGTTGGGGAAGCTCATATTGGATTTTGGTCTGGCCCCGTTTCCGTTTGATGAAGTCGTCGACCATGCCGCTCCCGATCGGGCCGGGGCGATAGAGCGCCAGAATGGCGACGATGTCTTCAAACGTCTCCGGCTTCATCTTTACCAGGAGGTCCCGCATCCCCGCGCTTTCGAGTTGGAAGACGCCGGTCGTCTCTCCCGTCCCGAGGAGGGCGTAGGTCTCCGGATCGTCCATCGCCATGTCGGAGAGTTGGAGGGGGCCGACCCCCTTTTCATCCCCCCTTGCTAAGGGGGGAGAGAGGGGGGTATTCACGAGCCGGAGGGCGTGATCGATCACCGTCAGCGTCCGAAGGCCGAGGAAATCGAATTTGACCAGGCCGATCTTTTCGATATCCCCCATCGCGTATTGGGTGACGGTTTCCCCCTTGCTCCCGCGGTAGAGGGGGACATGCTCGGTCAGCGGCTCGGCGGAGATGACGACCCCCGCCGCGTGGGTCGAGGCGTGCCGCGCCAGCCCTTCAAGCTGTTTCGCCAGCGAGATGACTTCGCCGATCTTCGGGTCGCTTTCCGCCGCCTGGGCGAGCCTCGGCTCCTGCGCCAGCGCCTCATCGAGGGTGATGTTCAATATGTTGGGGATCAGCTTGGCCAGCTTGTCGGCCTCGGCGTAGGGGATCTCCAAGACCCGCCCCACGTCGCGGATCGCCGCCTTCGCCGCCATCGTCCCGAAGGTGATGATCTGGCAGACATGGTCTTCTCCGTATTTTTGCGTCACGTAACGGATGACCTCTTCGCGCCGGTCCATGCAGAAGTCCATGTCGATGTCGGGAAGGGTCACCCGCTCCGGATTGAGGAACCGCTCGAAGATGAGGCCGTGGGTGATCGGATCGATATTGGTGATGGCGAGGGCGTAGGCGACCAGGCTGCCCGCCGCCGAGCCCCGCCCCGGTCCGACCGGAATATTCGAGGCGCGGGCGAAATTGATGATGTCCCAGACGATCAGGAAATAGCCGGCGTATCCCATCGCGTTGAGAATGCCGAGCTCTTTCTTCAGACGCTCTTCGTAAAGCGGGCGAAGCCGCGCCCCTCGTTCTTTCATCAAAGCGAGCCGCCGCTCCAGCCCTTTTTGGGCAAGCGCTTCCAAATAGGCCTCGCGGGTCGTCCCGGCCGGGACCTCATAATGGGGGAGATGAAAGGTCCCGAATTTCAGTTTGAGGTCGATCATTTCGGCGACGCGAAGGGTATTGTGGATCGCCTCCGGAAGTTCGGAGAAGCCCCGCAGCATCTCGTCGGGCGATTTAAAATAGAGCTGCTCGGTTTGGAAACGCATCCGGTTCGGCATGTTGACCGTCTTGCCGGTCTGGAGGCAGAGCATGATGTCATGGGCGCGGGCGTCTTCTTTGTGGAGATAATGGCAATCGTTGGTGGCGACGATCGGGATATTGTTTTTCCGGGCGAGCTCGATCAATTGGCGGTTGGCGGTTTTTTGCAGCTCCAAGCCGTTGTCCTGAATCTCGATGAAAAAGTTCTCCTTGCCGAAGATTTCCTGATATTCCCCCGCCGCCTGGGCCGCCTCTTTTTCATATCCCCGGCTCAGGAGGAAGGGGATCTCCCCCCGCAAGCAGGCGGAGAGCCCGATCAGTCCTTCGCTATGTTTTCGCAAGACCTCTTTATCGATCCGGGGTTTGTAATAGAACCCTTCCAGGTTGGCGATGGAGAGGAGCTTCATCAGATTTTTATAGCCGGTCTCGCTCGCCGCCAGGAGGATCAGATGGTAATAGGGGTTGGACCCGCCGATGTTGTCGTAATCGTCCTCGTG
>DATDON010000116.1:0-13063 GCA_035293225.1 Candidatus Manganitrophaceae bacterium | reverse complement strand
TTCTTCACGATCACCTTCCGCATCCCTTTGACAAACCCGCCGTACTCGACGGTTCCGTCGATCTCCGAGATCACCGCCTGCTCCTTCGGCTTCCTCGCCTCGAAGAGCTCCGCCACGCGGGGAAGACCTCCGGTGATGTCTTTCGTCTTGGTCGTCTCCCGCGGAATTTTCGCCAACACATCCCCGGGATAAATGGACTGCCCTTTTTCCACCAAAATATGGGCGCCCGCCGGAAGAAGATAACGCGCCACCGCCGCGGAAGAGGAGATCTTCGCCGTCTTCCCCGAATCGTCTTTGATGGAGATACGCGGCCTCAGATTCGAGCCGGGATAGTCGACGATCACCTTCCGCGAGAGGCCGGTCACCTCATCGACCTCTTCGCGCATCGTCTGTCCTTCAATGATATCCCCAAAGGCGATTTTTCCGCCGACCTCGGTCAGAATCGAAAGCGAGTACGGGTCCCATTCGACCAGCTTCTGGGCGGCTTGCACCCGGGCGCCGTTCTTCACCTTGATCCGGGCGCCGTAGACCACCGAATATTTTTCCTTTTCACGGCCGGTCTCATCGTAAATGGCGATCTTCCCGTTCCGGTTCATCACCACCATGTCGCCCTCTTTATTCTTCACGGTGTTGAGATTGAGATATTTCAAAACGCCGGTATTTTTCGCCTCCAGGACGGTCTGCTCGATCACCTTGCTCGCAGTTCCGCCGATATGGAACGTCCGCATCGTCAACTGCGTTCCGGGCTCTCCGATAGACTGGGCCGCGATGACGCCGACCGCCTCTCCCTTCTCGACCAGCCGGCCTCGCGCCAGGTCCCGTCCGTAACATTTGACGCAGACTCCGCGACGGGCTTGGCAGGTCAAGACCGAGCGGATTTTGACCTTGTCGATACCGGCTTCCACGACCGCTTGGGTCCGCTCCTCGTTCAACTCCTCCTCCGCGGGACAGATCACCTCTCCGGTAATCGGATCTCGAATCTCTTCCGCCGCGATTCGCCCCAAGATTCTCTCCTCGATCGGCTCGATGATCTCCCCCCCTTCGACCAGCGCCGTGACGATAATCCCGTCGGTCGAATGGCAATCGAAATCATTCACGATCACATCCTGGGCGATGTCCACGAGCCGCCGGGTGAGGTATCCGGAGTTCGCCGTTTTTAAGGCGGTGTCGGCCAACCCTTTCCGGGCGCCGTGCGTCGAGATGAAGTATTGAAGCACGGTCAATCCTTCCCTGAAGTTGGTCGTGATCGGCGTTTCGATGATCTCGCCCGACGGCCGGGCCATCAACCCCCTCATCCCGCCCAACTGCCGGATCTGCTGCGTGCTTCCGCGCGAGCCGGAATCGGCCATCATGAAGATCGAGTTGAACTGCGCTCGGTCCTTCCCCCTGCCGGTTCCCTTCTTGATATTCTCCTCTTCCTGGCTCAGCTCCCGCATCATCTCGCTGGCGATGACTTCGGTGACATGGGCCCAAATATCGACCACCTTGTTATATCGCTCGCCGTCCGTAATCAGCCCTTCGGCGTACTGCTTTTCAATTTCCAGCACATCTTTTTTGGCTTTCTCGATCAACGCCTCTTTCTTCGTCGGGATGTGCATGTCGTCGATACAAATCGAGATGCCGGCCTTGGTCGCATACTGGTATCCGATATCCTTGATCCGGTCCAACAAGACGACCGTGTCCCGATGACCCGACTCGCGATAAGCGGTGTCGATCAGCTTAACCAACTCCTTTTTATTCAGGACCTGATTGACCGCCGAAAAAGGAATCCGGGGCGGAAGGATCTCTCCCAAAATCACCCTTCCCACCGTGGTCTCCACCAGGGCGCCGCCGATCTTGACCTTGATTCGCGCATGTTCTTCCGCTTCGCGATGGTCGTACGCGATCCGGACCTCCTGCGGGGAGGAAAACACTTTTCCCGCTCCCTTCGCGCCGGCCCGCTCTTTGGTCAGCCAATAACATCCGAGAACCATATCCTGAGAAGGGACCATGATCGGTTTGCCGCTTGCGGGGGATAAGATATTATTGATCGACATCATGAGGACGCGCGCTTCAATTTGCGCTTCGACCGAGAGGGGAACGTGCACCGCCATCTGGTCCCCGTCGAAGTCCGCGTTGAACGCGGCGCAAACCAGAGGATGAAGCCGGATCGCCTTTCCTTCGACCAACACGGGATCAAAGGCCTGGATGCCGAGCCGGTGAAGGGTCGGGGCGCGGTTTAAAAGGACGGGGTGCTCGCGAATCACCTCATCCAACACATCCCACACCTCCGGTTTTTCTTTCTCCACCATTTTTTTCGCGCTCTTGATGGTGGTGACATACCCCCGCTCTTCCAATTTCTGAAAAATGAACGGCTTGAACAGCTCCAGCGCCATCTTTTTCGGCAGTCCGCATTGGTGCAGTTTGAGTTCCGGGCCGACCACGATCACCGATCGCCCGGAATAGTCGACCCGCTTTCCCAAAAGGTTTTGGCGAAAACGGCCCTGTTTCCCTTTCAGCATGTCGGAGAGCGATTTGAGAGGACGTTTGTTGGGACCCCGGATCGCCCTCCCCCGGCGCCCGTTGTCGAACAGGGCGTCGACCGACTCCTGCAGCATCCTTTTTTCATTCCGGATGATCACCGAAGGCGCCTTCAGCTCAATGAGCCGTTTCAGACGATTATTTCGATTGATCACCCGCCGGTAAAGGTCATTCAGATCCGACGTCGCGAAACGCCCGCCATCGAGCGGAACGAGCGGCCTCAACTCGGGGGGGAGAACCGGGATCACGTCGAGGATCATCCACTCCGGATGATTCCCCGACTTGCGGAACGATTCCACCACCCGAAGCCGTTTGGTCAGCTTTTTTTTCACCGCGGTAGAGCTGGCCTCGCTGATTTTGAGGTGAAGCTCGTTCCAGAGCCGCTCCAGATCGATCTTCCTCAAGAGCTCCCGGATCGCCTCGGCGCCCATCTCCGCGCGGAACCCGTTCGCCCCGTGCTCCTCGACCAGGGCCCGGTACCGCTCTTCCGTCAGAATTTCCTTCTCCCGAAGATCGGTCTCCTTCGGATCGATCACGATGTAATTTTCAAAGTAAAGGACCCGCTCCAGTTGTTTGAGGGTCATATCGAGAAGGGTGCCGATGCGGCTGGGGACCCCTTTTAAAAACCAGATATGGGCGACCGGAGAAGCGAGTTCGATATGCCCCATCCGCTCCCGCCGGACCTTCGACTGGATCACCTCCACGCCGCATTTGTCGCAAACGATCCCCCGGTGTTTCATCCGTTTGTACTTCCCGCAATTGCACTCCCAATCTTTAATCGGGCCGAAAATGCGGGCGCAGAAAAGGCCGTCCCGCTCCGGCTTGAAGGAACGATAATTGATCGTTTCGGGTTTCTTCACCTCTCCATACGACCAAGAGCGGATTTTTTCGCCCGAGGCGATGCGGATGCGGATGGCGTCAAAAGAGATCGGGTCCTTCGATTTCTCGAAAAGGCTGTTAATCGCTTCAACCTTATTAATTGTCTCCATTGAACCTCCAAAAAAATAAATGAGAGAGGCCGGGGACCGGGGGCCGGCTTAAGAACAATGTCTTGCCGACCCCGGGCCCCGAACACCCGACCTCTGATTATTAGTCTCTTCCCTTAATCAACTCGACGTCCAGCCCCAAGCTTTGAAGCTCTTTAATCAGCACGTTGAACGATTCGGGCAAGCCGGGCTCGAGGAAGTTCTCTCCCTTGACGATCGCTTCATAGATGCGGGAGCGGCCTGGGACATCATCGGATTTGACCGTGAGGAACTCTTGCAGGATCGACGCGGCGCCGTAAGCCTGGAGCGCCCAGACTTCCATTTCGCCGAGACGCTGCCCGCCGAATTGGGCCTTTCCACCCAGTGGTTGCTGCGTCACAAGGGAATACGGCCCGATCGACCGGGCATGGATCTTATCATCGACAAGGTGATGCAGCTTCATCATGTACATCTGGCCGACCGTCACCGGCCGGTCAAACGGCTCCCCCGTTTTTCCGTCGAAGAGGACCGTTTGGCCGGAGGTCGGAAGCTTGGCTTTCTGGAGCATCTCCTTCACCTCTTTTTCGGTGGCGCCGTCGAACACCGGGCTCGCCACGTTGATTCCGAGCGCGCGCGCCGCCCAACCGAGATGGGTCTCCAAAATTTGTCCGACGTTCATACGGGAAGGGACGCCGAGGGGATTCAGAACGATCTCGACCGGCGTTCCGTCCGGAAGATACGGCATATCCTCTTCCGGGAGGATCCGAGAGACCACCCCTTTGTTGCCGTGCCGGCCGGCCATCTTGTCCCCCACCTGAAGTTTCCGCTTCATGGCGACGAAGACCTTGACCAGCTTGATCACGCCGGGAGGGAGCTCGTCCCCCCGCTTCAGGCGGCCCGCTTTTTCATCATAAATCGTCTGCAGGATATCGATCTGCTCCTTGGTGAACGCTTCAATCCGGTCGACCTTCTCCTGCTCTTCCGTCTCATTCAGAACGATGTTCTTCAGCCCCTCATCTGAAATCTTGTCGATGATCTCTTTCGTGATCTTTTTCTTTTTCTTGAGCAGAATGTCGCCCGATTCGGGGTCGACGATGTCGACGCCGACCAGTTTTCCAAGAAGGAGTTTTCGGATTTTCTTATGCTTCTCCTCTTCGATGATGCGAAGCTCGTCCTGGTGATCGCGCTGGAGCCGGAGCGTATCCTCATTTTCAATGGTCCGGGTCCGCTCATCCTTCTCGACGCTCTTGCGGGAAAAGATCTTGACATCGACGATGATCCCTTCGATGCCGGGCGGCACATAAAGAGAGGCGTCTTTAACGTCCCCCGCCTTTTCCCCGAAGATCGCCCGGAGGAGTTTCTCCTCGGGAGTCAGTTGGGTCTCCCCCTTGGGAGTCACCTTTCCGACCAGAATATCCCCCGGCTTGACCTCCGCGCCGATCCGGATGATCCCGGATTCATCGAGGTTTTTGAGGGCGTCTTCGCTGACATTCGGTATATCCCGGGTGATCTCTTCTTTCCCCAACTTCGTGTCGCGCGCCTCGAGCTCGAATTCTTCGATATGAATCGAGGTGAAATGATCCCCTTTCACCAACTTCTCCGAGATCAGGATCGCGTCTTCGAAGTTGTATCCCCCCCACGGCATAAAGGCGACCAGGATATTCCGGCCGAGCGCCAGCTCCCCGCCGTCGATGGCGGGACCGTCGGCCAGGACATCCCCCTTTTTGACCCGTTGGCCGGCCTTCACCACCGGTTTTTGGTTGATGCAGGTGTTTTGGTTCGATCGCTGAAACTTGATCAGCTTGTAAACATCGAGGGCGACCTCCGGGTCTTCGGCGGCGTGCTCTTTCTCCTTCCGGGTCAGTTCCGCCTTCACAACGATCCGCGTGGCGTCGACGCTTTCCACCAGGCCGTCCCGCTTCGACAAGATCACATAGCCGGAATCGCGCGCGACCACTCCCTCCATTCCCGTCCCGACCAGGGGCGCCTCGGTCTCAACCAGCGGAACCGCCTGGCGCTGCATGTTCGAACCCATGAGGGCCCGGTTGGCGTCGTCGTTTTCAAGAAAGGGGATCAAAGCCGTGGCGACGCTGACGATCTGCTTCGGGGAGACGTCCATATACTCCACCCGATCCGGGGGAATCATCACGAAATCGCCCGCGGACCGCGCGGAGACGCTGTCGGCCAAAATTTTCCCCCGGCCATCGACCTTGGTGTTGGCCTGCGCGATGACATACTTGTCGCCGTCTATGGCGGAGATGAATTCAATCTCGTCGGTCACCCTCCCCTTCACCACTTTGCGGTAAGGGGACTCGATAAAGCCGAACTCGTTGACCCTGGCGTACGTCGCCAAGGAGGTGATCAAACCGATATTGGGCCCTTCCGGCGTCTCAATCGGACAAATACGCCCATAATGGCTGGGGTGGACGTCGCGGACTTCGAACCCGGCCCGCTCGCGGGTCAGCCCTCCCGGCCCCAACGCCGACAAACGCCGCTTGTGGGTGATTTCGGCCAGGGGATTGGTCTGGTCCATAAACTGGGAAAGCTGGCTGCTGCCGAAAAATTCCTTGATCACCGCGATGACCGGCTTGGCGTTGATCAAATCATGCGGCAGGACCGTCTCGAGGTCCAAGAGGTTCATCCGCTCCTTGATTGTCCGCTCCATTCGAACCAATCCGATCCGGAATTGGTTCTCCAAAAGCTCTCCCACCGACCGGACGCGGCGGTTTCCGAGATGATCGATGTCTTCGATCTCTCCTTTTCCGGTCTTGAGATTGATCAGGTAGCGGATCACCTCCACGATGTCCTGATCGGACAGGGTCCGTTTATCCAATGGAAGCTCGAGCCCCAGCTTCTTATTCAGTTTAAGGCGTCCGACCGGGGAAAGGTCGTATCGCTTCGAATTGAAAAAGAGGTTTTCAAAAAGGAGCCTCGCCGTCTCCATCGTCGGCGTTTCACCGGGCCGAAGCCGCCGGTAAATCTCGACCATCGCTTCTTCGGGGGAGCCGACCTTCTCGGTGGCCATCGTGTCGCGGATCACCGGAAGGACCTGAATATTGTCGATGTAAAGGACCTTGATCTCCTTGATTCCCGCTTCGACGATCTTCGCGAGAACCGGGTCGGTCAACTCCTGATTCCGCTCGAGGACGACCTCCCCGGTGGAGGGGTCGATCACATCATGCAGGACCGCCCTTCCGATAAGCTCCTCCTTGGGATAAGGAATCTCTTTGACCCCCTCGGTCTTCATCCGGCGGATGATCGCCTTGGTCATCTTACCCCCCTCTTTAACGAGGATCTCTCTTTCCTTTTTATCCATGAAATCGACGGGGGCTTTCACGCCGGAATGCATCTCCGGATCGAGCTTTCTGAAAAAGGCGCCGTCGGAAATTTTGACTTCCTCGATCGGATAGAACAGTTTCAGGATCGCCTCTTCGAGGTTGTCCCCTTCCACCTTTCCTTCCCGGCCCGATAAGGAATATTTTTTGGCTTTGCCCGATTCTTCCGTTTTTGAGAACGCCTTGAGCAGGACGGTCACCGGCAGTTTTCTTCTTCGATCGATTCGCACGTAGAGAATATCCTTCGCGTCGAATTCAAAATCGAGCCAAGACCCCCGGTACGGAATAATACGCGCGGAATAGAGGACTTTCCCGCTCGCATGGGTCCGCCCCTTGTCGTGCGTAAAGGAAGCGCCCGGAGAGCGTTGAAGCTGGCTGACGACCACCCGTTCGGTTCCGTTGACCAAAAACGTGCCGTTCTCGGTCATCAGCGGGAGCTCCCCGATATAAACCTCCTGCTCCCGAACGTCGCGGACCTTTTTAACCTCTCCTTTGCTCTCCTTGTCCCAAACGACGAGGCGGACGCGGATCTTCAAGGGAGCGGCGTAGGTCATCCCCCGCTCCAAACATTCTTGCACGTCATATTTCGCGGTTCCGATCGAATAATCGATAAACTCGATCATCGCCGTGTCGTTGTAATCCGAAATCGGGAAGACGCTTGTGAACGCCGATTGCAACCCCAGATCCTCCCGCTGCTCCGAGGGAAGATCTCTCTGCAGAAAGCGCTCGTAAGACTGCTTTTGGATTTCAATCAGATTCGGGATCCCGATCTGAATGCTGATCTTTGAGAAGTCTTTCCTCTCTCTTCCGCCGTTGACGGATTGCGTCATTAAAACCTCCCTTAAAAACTTAGGATCAAAAACCGAAAAACGGAGATCGGCGCCCTCTGCCTCCCCTTCTCAAGGGGAGACAAAAGGGGCGGATCCTGGCTTCGACTCCCGGCCCCTGAACTTATTTAATCTCTACTTTGGCGCCGGACTCTTCAAGCTTCTTTTTCATGGCCTCCGCCTCTTCCTTGGCGACCCCCGTCTTCACCGGTTTCGGCGCCCCTTCCACCAAATCCTTCGCCTCTTTAAGGCCGAGGCTGGTCAGCTCGCGGACCACCTTAATGACCTGAATTTTCTTATCCCCCACGCCGGCCAAAATAACGTCAAACGCGGTTTGTTCCTCGGCGGCCGCGGCCTGCCCCCCTCCCGACGAAGGCGCCGCCACGGCGACCGGCGCGGCCGCCGTCACGCCGAAACGATCTTCCACCATTTTGATCAGCTCGGCCAACTGGAGCACCGGCATCTTCTCTACCGCCTTTAAAATTTGGTCGTTTGTTAATTCCATCTCTTCAGCTACTTTCGCCATTTTAAAGTTTCTCCTTCTTTGAATGATCCGTTAAATGATGATTTGAAAATAACGATGAACACCGACTTTCAGCGCCGTCACGCCCCGATCGAGGGCTCCGACGCCGGTCGTTTCTCCTGAACCGCCTGAAGCGTCCGGACAAATTTGCTTAAAACACCGTTCAGGCTCCCCGCAAAACCATAAAGAGGAGATTTAAACCGGGCCGCCAACTGCCCCAACAAAACCTCCTTCGAAGGGAGGAGGGCGATTTGCTTAAACGCCGCCAGGTCAATCACCCGACTTTCAATGACCCCGGCCTTGATTTTTAATTTGGTCTGCTTGTCCGCGATATTTTTCAGTATCTTGGCGGGAGCGATCGGATCTTCGTAGCCGAGCGCGATCGCGGTGGGGCCTTTAAAATGACGACTGATCCCTTCCAACGTCGTCCCCACTGCGGCCCGAATCGCCAGGGTGTTCTTCACCACCTTAAATTCCCCCTTTACGCCTCGAAGCTGCTTTTTCACATCCTGGACCTCTTCGACCGCCATTCCGGAAAATTCAGCGAGAACCGCGACTTTCGCCCGTGAAAACTTTTCCCGCAATTCGGATACCATTACCTCTTTTTCATCTTTTTTCATTTTCCGTCCTTTTGTAAGTGGGGGCGCCTATTTATATGTGGGGCCCGTGCGGGGTAGGGGCGATTCGCGAATCGCCCCTACAGGATCCTTATTTCCGGCCCCCGTCCCCTGGTCTCCCTATCCTTGGCCGAAACTTGCCGTATCAATCGGAATTCCGGGACCCATCGTGGACGAGAGCGTAATGCTTTTTAGGTATTTTCCTTTGGCGGAAGCCGGTTTTCCTTTAATGATCGAATCGATGACGGCTTGCGCGTTTTCCAATAACTGCGCGGCGCTGAACGAAGCGCGCCCCACCGGCGCGTGAACGATCCCCGCCTTTTCGACGCGATATTCCACCTTTCCCTGCCGGATATCCTTGATCGCCTTCGCGATATCAAATGTTACCGTCCCGGTCTTCGGGTTCGGCATCAGACCCCGCGGGCCGAGAACCTTTCCAAGCTTTCCCACGGTCCCCATCAAATCGGGCGTCGCGACCACCGTGTCGAACTCCATCCATCCCTTATTGATCTTTTCAATATAATCCTCCAAGCCGACATAATCGGCCCCGGCCTGCGTCGCTTCCTTTTCCTTCTCCCCCTTCGCAAAAACCAGGATACGAACCTTCTTCCCCGTCCCGTGAGGCAACAGAACGGACCCTCGAACCATCTGGTCGGAATGTTTGGGATCGACCCCCAACCGAACTGCGAGATCAACGCTTTCATCAAATTTGGCGTAATGGGTGTTTTTTACAACCTCGACCGCCTCCCCCAAGAGATAGAACCGGTCTCCCACATTCGCCAACGCCGCATTATATTTTTTTCCCATTCTGACCCTCTATTTTATGTGGGGGCCTGTGCGGAAAGACAAAAAGAAATGTCCTCCAATGCCCCCACGCCCCGCGCTCGCATCGGTCGTAGGGGCGATTCGCGAATCGCCCCTACTCGCTTATTCGTCCTTTATCAAGTCTGTTGTCTTAATTCCCACGCCTGGCCCCTACTTGATCCTTATTTCCGGCGCCTGACCCCCGCCCTTCAACTCTTATTCTATTTGAATTCCCATGCTCCGCGCCGTTCCTTCGATAATCTTTTTAGCCCCTTCGAGATCATTGGCGTTCAGATCCTGCATCTTTGTCTTTGCGATTTCCATGACCTGCGCGCGGGTGACTTTTCCGACCTTCTCCTTATGCGGAATTCCGGACCCTTTAATCACTCCTGCTGCTTTTTTAAGGAGATCGGAGGCCGGCGGGCTTTTTGTAATAAACGTAAAAGTGCGGTCCGAATAGATCGTGATAACCGCTGGAATGATGGTCCCCTCCTGTCCCTGCGTCTTCGCGTTAAAGGCCTTACAAAATTCCATGATATTGACGCCATGCTGTCCCAAGGCGGGCCCCACCGGAGGAGCAGGGTTCGCCTTCCCCGCCGGAATCTGAAGCTTCACCATTGCCGCTACCTCTTTCGCCATTTTGTCTCCCTACCTACGTTATATAAAAATCGAACTGATGACAATCGAATCGAAGGGCGCGACAAGCGGGCGCCCGTTTTCCATTTAAACCCGTTCAACCTGAAGAAAACTGAGCTCGACCGGCGTGGAACGCCCGAAAATACTCACCAGCACTTTGACCTTGCTCTGATCGGTATTAACCTCATCGACGACCCCATTGAACCCTAAGAATGGACCGTCGATGATTCGGACATTATCTCCCTTGTCGAATTGAGTCTTCTCTCGAGGCTGTGCGACCCCTTCGTCGATCTGTTTTAAAAGGACATCCACTTCATGTCGCGACAGAGGGGACGGGGTGGCGCCCCCGCCCAAAAAACCGGTCACCTTCGGCGTGCTTTTGACCAACTGTTGGAGTTCTTCATCCAAACTCATCTCAACCAACACATAACCGGGGAAAAACTTTTTCGTGGAAACACGCTTTTTACCTTCTTTAATCTCGACAACTTCTTCCGTCGGAATCAGGACCTTTCCCACTTTGTCCTCGATGCCGAGCGCTTTTACCCGCTCTTCAAGGCTCGCCTTCACGCGGCCTTCATAACCGGAGTAGGTATGAATGACATACCAACTTTTTTCCATAAGACCACTCCCTTTTGTCACCTAAATAACCAACCGCAATAAGCGAACCAACAAGGTATCGACCAGGGCCAGGAATATCGAGACGACCAACGTGAAAACAATCACCACCGTTGTCGAGCCGATCGTTTCACTTTTTGAAGGAAAGGTGACCTTTCCAAGCTCGTTTCTCACATCTTTATAGAAATCGGTCAGAGATTGGATCCATTTTCTGATCATGATGCCCTCTCTCTCGCAATCGTGAACGGAAACATTCGGCTCCCTATTTCACTCATTCAAATACCCTACAAGTTTCATATTTTGGCAGGCCAGGAGGGATTCGAACCCCCAACATGCGGTTTTGGAGACCGCCGCTCTAACCAATTGGAGCTACTGGCCTATTCTATGTGGGGGCATTGGAGGTCGCCCACATCCAAGGCGAGGCGACGCCTCGCCTCTACTTGATCCTTATTCCCGGCCCCTGCCCCCCGGCCTCCGCCAATCCGGTTTCCGCTACTTTACTTCCTTGTGATCGGTATGCTTTCGACAACTATTGCAATATTTTTTAAGCTCAACCCGATCGGGCGTATTTCTTTTGTTCTTCGTTGTCGAATAATTTCTTCTTTTACAGTCGGGACAGGCCATGGTAATGATTTCACGCATTTTCTTACCTCATGTCGGGGCGGCCCGGCGGGGCGCCTCTCACGCGTTTAATTATTTAATGACTTTTGTAATCACGCCTGCGCCGACGGTTTTGCCCCCTTCTCGGATGGCGAACCGCAGCCCTTCCTGCATCGCGATCGGCATGATCAATTCCACTTCCATCGTGACGTTGTCTCCGGGCATCACCATCTCCACCCCTTCCGCCAGCTTCGTCACTCCCGTCACGTCGGTCGTCCTCAGGTAAAACTGAGGCCGGTATCCGTTGAAAAACGGCGTGTGCCGACCCCCTTCTTCTTTCGTCAAAATGTACGCTTCCGCTTTGAATACCGTGTGCGGCGTGATGCTCCCAGGCTTCGACAATACCATCCCCCGCTCCACTTCTTCTTTCTTCGTCCCTCGCAGCAACACCCCAACGTTGTCTCCCGCCTGCCCCTGATCCAATATCTTCCGGAACATCTCAACGCCCGTCACCACCGTCTTCTGCGTCGGCTTGATCCCCACAATCTCCACTTCGTCTCCGACTTTCACGATCCCTTTCTCCACTCTCCCCGTCACCACCGTCCCTCTCCCCGAAATCGAAAAAACGTCTTCGATCGGCATGATGAACGGCTTGTCGATCTCCCGCACCGGCGTCGGGATGTAGCTGTCGATCGCTTCCATCAGCTTTGTGATCGCTTTCTCCCCTAGCTCTCCTTTGTCCCCTTCCAACGCTTTCAACGCCGATCCCACCACGATCGGAATGTCGTCTCCCGGAAATTCGTACTTGGAGAGCAGCTCCCGAACTTCCAATTCCACCAGGTCCAGCAGCTCTTTGTCGTCCACCATGTCCGCTTTGTTCAAGAAGACGACGATGTACGGCACCCCCACCTGCCGCGCCAGCAAGATGTGCTCCCGCGTCTGCGGCATCGGCCCGTCCGCCGCTGACACCACCAGGATCGCTCCGTCCATCTGCGCCGCCCCTGTGATCATGTTCTTTACGTAGTCCGCGTGCCCCGGACAGTCGACGTGCGCGTAGTGTCTCTTCTCCGTCTGATATTCTACGTGCGCGATGGCGATGGTGATCCCACGCTCTTTCTCCTCGGGCGCTTTGTCGATCTGATCATAGGCCAAATACTCCGCAAACTTCTTCTCCGCCAACACTTTCGTGATCGCCGACGTCAATGTCGTCTTCCCATGATCCACATGCCCGATCGTCCCGATGTTTACATGCGGCTTCGTCCGCTCAAACTTCGCCTTCGCCATCAAACCCTCCTAAAAATTCGTTATTCGTTAATCGTTATTCGTGTAAAGAAAAATCCCTTCCGTTTTAACGATGTACGAATATCGTTTAACGTGTCCTCGGAAACTACTGGAGCCCTCGACCGGGATTGAACCGGTGACCTCATCCTTACCAAGGATGTGCTCTGCCAACTGAGCTACAAGGGCCCGAATGGATTCTATTATTAAGTGAGGCAGGGCAACAAAAACGGCTCGCTCTTCTATTTAGATCCTGGTTTGAATTTCTTTTAATCAATAGAATACTAATGTCGTCTGTATCTTTAGATTGGAGCGGGAAACGGGATTTGAACCCGCGACCCCT
>DATDON010000115.1:0-6549 GCA_035293225.1 Candidatus Manganitrophaceae bacterium | reverse complement strand
CGCTCCTGAAAATCGTTCCGGCGGGACCATCTTCCCCTTTGGAGAGGTAATCCCTTTTTTATTTCCGGACCGATCGCGCCTCGGCGAGAGTGGAGACAAAAAGCTTCCCGTCGCCGGGGTTTCCGGTGCGCGCCGCGATTTTAAGGGTGTCCAGGAGGCGATCGACTTCGTCTTCGTCGACGACGATCATCAACCAGACCTTCGCGAGCTCCTCATACCGGACCGGGCCGACCTGAATATCGCGTTGGCGGCCCCGCCCAAAAACCCCCTGGCGCGTAAAGGGATAAAAGCCGGCCTTCTCCAGGCTGGCGATCACCTCGCGCTCTCTCTCCGGCCGAATGATCGCTTGAACCATCTTCATCACGCTAAACCTCCACGCAGTCGGGGACCATCTCCACCGCCTCCGACCGGTCGGACGCCGCGAGGCCGATTTTTTCTTCTAAAAGGGCGGCGACCTCCCTGGCGCCGAGGCGGGCGATCGTCTCTTGAAACCGCTCGCCGGGGAGGCGGCGCTCCAAGACCAGGTCTAACAGCGCCTCGACCGTCGGGACGACCTTCTCTTCGGTGATCCCCTTTCGAACCATCTCTCCCAGCCGGACCGATCCTTCCATTCCTCCCCCCAAAAAAAGCTGATACGAAAATCGCCGCAGCTCCCCGACCGGCGCCATTGTTCCGGCGAGGCCGATGTCGGCGATCTGGTGTTTGGCGCAGCTGTTCGGGCAGCCGGAGATGTGGATCGAAATCGACCTGAGAAGCGCGGCCTTCGCCGGGTCGTCCGGGGTGAAATGTTTCAAAAGATCGCGCGCCGCCCCCTGGGCGTTGGTGACGGCGAGCGCGCAGAATTCGGTCCCGGGGCAGGCCAAGAGGTCGAATCGGTTTTCTTCCCCCTTCGGCGTCAGGCCGGCCTGCCGCAGCGCCTTGATCGCCTTCTTGATCTTCCGCGCGGGGACCCAGTGGAGTTCCATATCTTGGTCTCTCGTAAAGTAAACGGAGCCGTTTCCGTAACGTTTTGCGATCCCGGCGACCGACCGCATCTGCTCGGCGCGCATATCCCCTAGGGGAATTGCGACGGTGAGGCGGACATAACCGCGCTGGCGTTGCGGGGCGGCGCCGGCGGGAGTCGGATAGAGGCGCCGCGGGGCGCCGGCCGCCCACATCCGCCGCAGGAACGCCGGTTTTTTATCGAGCGCGCTCGGAGGGGGGGCGGTCCTTTTCCGGTTCTCCGGCAGGTTCTTTTTTTCCAGGAAGACCTTTTCGAACATCTCGATGAACTTTTCGCGCCCCCATTGTTCGATCAGAAATTTCAGCCGCGATTTGGCCTTGTTCCGGTTTCCGAATTTGGTGTGGATCGCAAAGATCGCTTGGCAGGCCGGAAGGGCGTCGGGGGCGGGGATAAAATCTCTCAGCTTGAATCCCACGATCGGATGCGCCCCCAGGCTCCCCCCGGCCCAAACCTCAAAGCCGATCTCCCGCCGGCCCGCCTCGTCCCGGCGTTCCACGGCGACAAAGCCGATATCGTTGATCGCCGCGTCCGGGGCGCATCCGGGGCAGCCGGAGAAATAGATATTGAGGCGGTTCGGCATGGTCGGATTGATCAAATCGGACCGCTTGACGAAGTGGTCGGTGATTTCGCGCGCCCAGGGCTGAACATCGAGCATCCCCTCCGGCGAGACCGCGCCGTGCGGGCAGGCCATCACGTTCCGCATCGTGTGGCCGCAGGCGGAGCGGCTCGTCAGTCCGATCGATTCGAGCTTTTCAAAGAGGTCGAGCCCCTCTTCGACCCGAACCCAGTGAAGCTCCAGGTTTTGGCGAACCGTCAAATGCCCCCAGCCCCGCCCGTGCGTTTCGGCCAGATCCGCAAGAGCGGCCAGTTGGCGCGACGTCATCTTCCCTCCCGGAATCCGGATCCGGAACATGAAGTAGCCGGGATGTTTTTGGCTGCAGATCCCGTAGGTCTTGAGCCGGTAGTGATCTTCCGGCGCGAGGGCGCGGGTCCCTTCCTCTCTCAGCCGGTCGAAATCGATCCCCAGCCCCTCCTGTTTGATCTTCTCGAGATCGAGGGTCTTGAGCGCCCCCGGTCCCGATTTTTCCTGGAGAGGGGGGACCGGCGAAAGAGAAGCGATCGCCGCCGGCTGTTTGATTTCAAGGAGAAGGTCATCGACACTCTGGGCGCAACTGCCGCAGCCGGTCGTCGCCTGCGTGCAGGCGGCCACCTCCTCCCGCGTCTTCAATCCCTTTTCGCGAATGGCGGAGAGAATCGCTCCCTTCGTCACGCTGTTGCAGTTGCAGACCAGGTCGGAATCGGCCATCGCGGAGACCCCGGTTGCGGCGGCGCCGGTTTCGAGGGAGACATTCCCCAGGAGGGTTCCTTTGACGGGGGAGATCTCTTCCCCCTTCTGGATCAGATTAAAAAGCCGCGCCCCGTCCTTATTATCGCCGAGGAGGATGATCCCCGTGAGGCGGTTTTGCCGGATGACGCATTTTTTGTAGACCCCCCGTTCGGTGTCGACAAAAACCAACTCTTCCGCCCCCGTTCCGCCGAGAAAATCTCCCGCAGAGGTCAGATTCACGCCGGCCACCTTGAGGGTCGTCGCGCAGACGGTCCCTTCATATCGCCGCTTTCCCTCCCCCGCGATGATGTCGGCGACCACCCCCGCCTGATCGCGCAATGGGGCGACGAGGCCGTATGTCTTTCCCCGGTGTTCGATCACATCGCCGACGGCGAAAACGCCCGGGGCGCTCGTCTCCATCCGGTCGCCCACAACGATCCCGCGGCCGGTTTTCAGCCCCGCTTTTTGAGCCAAGGTCAGGTTCGGGCGAATGCCGGCGCAGATCACGACCATCCCGGCGGGGAGGACTTCCCCGGTCGCCAACCGGACGCCGGTCACCTGATCCTCCCCTAAAATTTCCTCCGTGGCGCCGTTGAGGATGACCCGGATTCCCATCCGTTCCACCTCCCGCTTTAAGAGGGAGGCGCCGATCGGATCGAGTTGCTGCTCCATCAGCCGGTCGACGAGGTGAACGACGGTGACCGAAACGCCGTAGTTGATCAATCCTCGCGCCGCCTCCAGGCCGAGCAGCCCTCCGCCGATCACGACCGCCCGGGTGTTCGTTCGGGCGGCGGCGACGATCTGTTCGGTCTCCTCCATCGTCCGAAAAACAAAGACCCCCTTTTTCTCCCTTCCCGGAATCGGAGGAACAAACGGGATTCCCCCGACTGCGATGATTAAAGCGTCGTAAGGGGCCGTCGCTCCGGAAAGGTCGGTGACCACTTGGGCGGCGGTGTCGATCGCCTCCACCCGGCGCTTCAAGCGAAGGTCGATCCGATTCTTCTCGTACCAATCCTCTTTGTTGAGGATGATCTTTTCCGGGGTCGTTTTTCCGGCGAGAAGGTCGGAGAGGAGGATCCGGTTGTAATTGGGGTAAGGCTCATCGCCGAAGATCGTGATCGAAACGTCCGACCCGATCTTCAAGATCGCCTCCACCGCAGCGACCCCCGCCATGCCGTTTCCGACGACGACCACCCTCCGCTTTTGGGTGTTATCCGCCAAAGACCACCTCCATCCGGATCCGGCCGTCCGCGAGGTCTAGCAGCGGCGCCGGTTCCGGAATCGGCGCGTCGGCCATCCGACGGTTCAGTAAAAGGGTCACAAAGCAAAAAAGCGCCAAGCAGCCGAAGATGAGAAATCCGCCGCTGTAGGATTGCGTCCACCCCTTCATTTTGCCGAGGAGGGTCGGCAGGAAGAAACCGCCGAGCCCCCCGGCGGCGCCGACGATCCCGGAGACCAGCCCGATCTCTTCCTGAAACCGCTGCGGAACCTGTTGGAAGACGGCGCCGTTTCCCAGCCCCAGCGTCGCCATCCCGCAGAAGAAGAGAACGACCGCGACGGACATCGGCGGCAGAAAAGAGATCCACCCGAAGAGAAGGGCGCCGACGAGATAAAGCCCCGTCAGAAGCCGCATTCCTCCGACCCGGTCGGCCCAATATCCGCCGAGGGGGCGGAAAAAACTTCCGGCGAAGACGCAGACGGCGGTCACCCCCCCCGCGGCGACCGGACCGAGGTGGTATTGGTCATGAAGGAAGAGGCCGAGGAAGCTCGCCAGGCCGACGAACCCGCCGAAGGTAACGCTGTAATAGAGATTGAACCACCAGAGATCGGACCGCTTGAGTAATTTCAGATAATCTTGAATCGGCCTCCGGCCGGGCGCCGCGTCCGGTTCTTTGGCGAGCCCGGCGAAGAGGGCGAGGGTGAGGATCACCGGCGCCAACGCGAAACCGAAGACGGCGCGCCATCCAAACGACTCGGCGAGGACCGGGGCGGCCAGGACGGCGATCATCGTCCCGCTGTTTCCCGCCCCGGCGATTCCCATCGCGATCCCTTGGCTCTCCGGGGGGTAGGCGCGGCTGGCGAGCGGAAGGGCGACGGCGAAACTCGCCCCCGCGATTCCAAGCAAAAATCCGACCCCGATAAGGTGATAAAAAGAGGCCGCGCCGAGCCAGCCCCAGAGAAGCGGGAGAACCAGGAGAGAAAGGCTTAAGACCCCGATCTTCTTCGGCCCGTGCCGGTCGACCAAAAAACCGAGGAGAATTCGGAAGAAGGCCCCTCCCAGAAGGGGGATCGAGACGATGAGCCCTTTCTGCCCGGGGGTGAGGCCAAGGTCTTTGGAGATGTAAATCCCCAACGCGCCGATGAGGACCCAGACCATAAAACTGATATCGAAGTGGAGAAAGGCGGAGAATAGGGTCGCCGGGTCGCCGCTTCGAATCGCCTTGATCATCTTTGTCATAAAGATACTGCCTCCTTTACCTTTTCGCCCGTTCGGATGGTATAGACTTCCGAGACATTTTGGACGAAGATTTTCCCGTCGCCCGGATGGCCGGTTTCGGCTCCTTTTTCAATCGCCTCGACCGCCTTGGGATAGTCTTTCTCCTCGACCACGAGAAGAATCATCAGCTTCGCCAGGGTGTCATAGCTGATCTGTCCGACCTGGATTCCCCGTTGGCGCCCGCGCCCCAAGACCGGCTCCTTCGTGATCGCGTAAAGGCCGGCCGCCTCAAGATTTTGCAAGACCGCCTCTTCCCGTTCGGAACGGATCACAGCCCGGATCATCTTCATCAAACCGCCTCTCCTCTATTTTTATGTGGGGGCCCGTGCGGCCAAGAAAGAGAAAGGTCCTCCAATGCCCCCACGCCCCGCGCTCGCATCGGCGAAGCCGAATGCTCGCTTTCTTCAAACCGCCTCCGCTCCCCGTTCGTCCGTGCTGATTCGGACCGCATCATCGATGTCGACGACGAAGATCTTCCCGTCGCCCACGGCCCCTTTGCCGGTCCGGTTCGCCTTGATCAGGGCGGAGACCGCCGAGGAGAGCCGCCCCTCTTCGATCACGATCGAAAAATACTGTTTCGGGAGGAATTTGATGGCGACCCCCTCTTTTCCCTCCGATTCAAACTTGAGCCCGCGCTGACGGCTTCGGCCCAACACCGTGTGGGTGGTGTATGAAAAAATCCCCGCCGCTTCCAACGCCTGACGGGTCGCCAGATGTTTTCCGGGACGGACGACGGCGATCACCTCTTTGAGAAGCCCGCTCCGGCCCGGTTTTTTTGCGGGGGCGGTCGGCGCCACCTCTCCCGCGACCGGCGCGAGGAGAAGGTGTGAGACCTCCTTCCGCTCCTCTTCTTTCGGCGCCGGTTGGTTCGAAAGAGGAGGGGGATCCCCCATCTTTCCGGCGGGAAGGTCGATCTGATACCCCTTCCTCCACTGTTCATTCAATTGGCCGGTGGGGCTTTGCCCCAAAAGCCGTTTGATCCCGACCGGATCGTGCCGGAAGGCGTGAATCGCCCCGATCCATTTGACGCTTTTATATCCCTGCAGAAAGGGGACGACCAGCCGGAGCGGCCCGCCGTAGGCCTCCGGAAGGGGAGCCCCGTTGAGGCCGTAGGCGAGGAGGACGCGGGGATCGCGCGCTTCATCGCGTGAGAGCCCTTCAAAAAAGACGCGATCCCGGGAGTAGAAGGCGAAATAACCCTCCGGGTGGGTGTCGATTTTCAGAAAATCGAGGAGGTCGATCAGACGGATCCCTTCCCATTCGACCGTTTCGACCCAGTTGAAGATTTGGCAGATCAACGGCGCCTTCAGCTTCACCCGGGGGAGGTCTTTCAACATCGGCCATGAGATGACGCGGGGATGTTGTTCCAGGCCGCAGAGCTCCAGCGCGACCTCCTCCAACTTCAACGGCGCCGGGATCGGATAGAGGGAGAGCACCGGCATCGGGGACGATTCAAAATCGATCCGGAAAAATTTGTCGGCGAACTGGGGAGACCGGATTCCTTCTCGCATAAACCCTCTTAATAAAATGAAAAGGCGCCTGGAAAGTTTATCCAAGCGCCATCGCTCAAATACGCCGTTGTATTTTTCAGAAAACTAAAATAGCAATATGTGTGCCAAAATTAGCTTGAGGGGAAAAGAAGGGGAATCGATTGATTTTCAAGCCTCTTTTTACAAGCCCTCGGTTGATATAATTCGAATGATAGAAGAGAAGGCCGACATT
>DATDON010000114.1:0-5091 GCA_035293225.1 Candidatus Manganitrophaceae bacterium | reverse complement strand
GCTCGTCCGCCTCTATGGGGCGGAAGGGGTCAATTGGAGCGGGCGGGAGGGGTTTTTCAACGTCTATCGGGGAGACCTTCTCATCGCCCAATTGCGGCCCCAGAAACGGTTCTATTCGGTCTCGCAGACGCCGACCACCGAGACGGCGATTTACCAGGTGAAGATGGGGCACATTTTTTTGACCATTCCGGAGGTGGCGCCGGACGATACCTGGGCGCGGGTGCGGGCCCTCCACAATCCGCTGGTCCTCTGGGTCTGGTATGGAGGGGCGATCATGGGATTCGGGGCGATCCTGAATATCTTCCGCCCCCGGCGGAGGGATCTCTCCGCCCCCCGTCCCGCGGCGGTCGCTTCCGAAGAGACCCTTGCGGCGCCGCAGACTGAAAAGGTCGGCGCGTCGACCGCAACCCGCGCCGTCTCCTCCCCTCCCCGAATCGGGGGGGCCGTTTGGCGGGTATTTCTGAGCGCGCTTCGGCCCGGGAGAAAGGAGATATGATCCGCCTCTGGCACGTCGTTCTCATGGCGGGGCTTCTGGGGCTGCTCGCCCTTTTTTACCAGGGACTCTGGGGAAACCCGACCTATATCCCTCCGGTATTGATCGGCGCCGCGGCGCCCAATTTCGCCGGCCCGGATCTCGATACAGGGGAGGTCCTCTCCCTCGACCGTTTCAAAGGGAAGGTGGTGGTGGTTAATTTTTGGGCCTCCTGGTGCGTCGAGTGCAAGTTGGAACACCCCTCTCTGCTCGAGATCAACAAGCGGTTCGGCCGGGACCCGAACTTTGTCATGCTGGGGGTCAACTACCAGGACAAGATCGAATTGGCCCGGGGCTACCTCCAAGAGCACGGGAACAGTTTCCGGCATATCCAAGACCCCGACGGAAAGATTTCGATCGATTACGGCGTGTACGGCGTTCCGGAGACGTTCGTGATCGACCAAAAGGGGATGATCCGGCACAAGCAGATCGGCCCGATCATCGGAGCGGCCTATACGAACCTGGTCGAAAACATCATTCAACCCCTCCTAAGGGGCGAATCGGTATCCGCGTCATGACGATTTTCCCTTCCACCGCCCTTTCCCGTCTTTTTCTCGCTGCGACGCTTTCGGCGCTCTTGGCCCTCTTCTCCGGCGCGCCGGCGCAAACGGCCGATCCGGCGCCCAATCCGGCTTCCCTCGGTGAGGAGGTAGTCCAGGCGCGGGTCCGGGAGGTCGCCAAAACGCTCCGCTGCGCCGTCTGCCAATCGGAGTCGCTCTGGGACTCGAACGCGACGCTCGCCGTTCAGATGCGGGAGATCATCCGGGAGCGGGTGGTCCAAGGAGAATCGCCCGATGAAATCAGGGCCTATTTTGTCAGCCGCTACGGAGATTTCATCCTGCTCAAGCCGAGGAATCGGCTTCTCTGGGTCGGCCCGTTTTTTCTCCTTTTTGTCGGCGCGGTCTCCCTTTATATCGCGCTGCGCCGCTGGGTGGCGCGGACGGCGAGAGGCGGGTCGGAGGCGCTCCCCCCGCTCGACGAACGGAGCCGCCGGCGGATCGAGGAGGAATTGCGCGTTCATGAAAAGTAATGTAAAGGAGTTTACGCCATGTTTCCCGTCGCGTTAGGGAGCCTCCTCGCGGCCGTCATTGTTTTTCTGGTCTATCCGTTTTGGCGAAAGACGCAGGTCCCTTTTATTGTGGGACATGACGCGTCGCTCAATGAGGAGCGGATCGATCTCGAGATCGAAAAGCAGACCCTTCTGAAGTCTTTATCCGAATTGGAAATGGGCCAGGCTCAAGACGCCGTTCCCCCGGCCGATTACGGGCGGTTGAAGGACGGTTATGAACGGAGGCTGGCGAAAATACTCGACCGGCTCGACAATGTGGAGGAGCTTCTTGCCCCTCTTCGGCCGCCGAAATCGAAAAACCGGCCGGCCCCCTCATCGGAGAAAACGCGAGGCTTCGGGTGGACCCGCTCGCTGGCGTTGGGTCTCGTGGTGGTGATCGGGGCGTCGGGGATGTACCGCTTGGTTCATTGGAAAATCGAGCGGCGCCAGTCGGCGGAGAACGCCGCGGAAGCGGTGGGAGGGACGCCGCCGATCAACCCATTGGAAATGGTCGCCCGTCTCGAGAAGCGGTTAAAAGAAAACCCGGACGACCTGCAGGGGCAGATCATGGCGGGGCGCTCTTATATGGCCTTGGAGCGGTGGGAAGAGGCCGGAAAGACATGGCGGAAGGTCCTTGAACTCGATCCGAGAAATCACGACGCCCATTACAGCTTGGGGGAGGTCCTGATCCGGGCGGCGCCTCCCGGCGATCGGAAGGCTTATGAAGAGGCGCTCGACCATTTGGAAAAGGCGCTGATGAACGTCCCCCAGGACCCGTCGGTCCTCTGGGCGAAGGGGGTGGCGCTGGTCCATCTGGACCGGTATACCGAGGCCGACACCGCCTGGACCGAGGCGTATCGGTATATCCCCCCCGGCACGGAGAGTTCACAATTCGTGAAAAAAGCGTTGGATGACCTCCGCTCCGGCAGGGCGCCTCTTTTTTGAGGATGATATTGACGATCGGGCGCCGGCTGAAAGAGATGTTTATTCCGTTCCTGCTCCTCTCGCTTGCGCTGTCGGCCGGCTGTTCCGAAAAAAAAGGAGAGCCGGGGAAAACGCCCCCCGTCGGGGTCGAGGTCGGTTTTTTGGCGCCCGATTTCAGGATAAAAAATCTGAAGGGAGGCCTCTCCACCCTTTCCGAGCAGAGAGGGAAGGTGGTCTTGATGAATTTTTGGGCCACCTGGTGCACACCCTGCCGGGCGGAGATGCCGTCGATGGAGGCGCTTTATAAAAAATTCGACCGGAAGGATTTTGAGATTCTGGCCGTTTCCATCGACACCGAAGGGGAGCCGCTGGTCCATTCTTTTATCGGGCAGTTCGGGTTCACATTTCCGGTGCTGTTGGACCCCCAATTCGCCGTGAATGATCTTTATCAGATTCGCGTGGTTCCGACCAGTCTCCTGATCGATCGGCGCGGGGTGATCGCCCAACGGATCATGGGGGCCAAAAACTGGGAGGCCCGTACATCCCTTTTTATGGTCACCGACCTGGTCGAAGGGAATCGATAAAGGAGGGGCCCCGCCCCGGAGGAAAGCGGAGAAAAAACCATGGAAACGACTCAGAACATCTCGATCTTTATCGCCTTTTCGGCCGGTTTTCTCTCTTTTGTCTCCCCCTGCGTCCTTCCCCTCGTCCCTTCCTACGTTTCATACATCACCGGTCTCTCGCTGGAGGAGTTGACGTCGCATGAGGGAAAAGCGCGGGCGCGCCGGGTCGCGGTGAAAAACTCGTTGATGTTTATTCTCGGCTTTTCGACCATTTTCATCTCCTTGGGCGCCTCCGCGACGGTGATCGGGCGGTTCTTCCTGATCAACCAGGCGCTCATCCGGCAGATCGGCGGGGTCCTCATTATTTTCTTCGGACTCTATGTGATGGGGATTTTTAAACCGGCCCTCCTGATGCGCGACGCCCGGATTCGCCTTCAAAACAAGCCGGCCGGGTATATCGGCTCTTTCTTGGTGGGGATCGCCTTCGCGGCCGGCTGGACCCCTTGCGTCGGCCCGATCCTCGGCTCCATTCTCCTCTTCGCCAGCGGATCGAATTCCGTCTGGACCGGGATGGGGCTCTTGACCGTCTATTCGCTGGGGCTGGGAATTCCTCTTTTTATCTCTTCGCTCAGCGTGCAAACCTTTCTGGCCTACTTTAAGAAGACCGCCCGATATCTCTGGCTCGTCTCCGGCGTCAGCGGCCTTTTTTTGGTGGCGGTGGGCGTTCTCATTTTCACCAATTCTCTGACCCGTTTGACCTCCTTTTTCTCCCGGATCGGGATCGGTTGGAGCATTGGACAGTAAGGGGAAGACCATGACGGCGGGATTTTTCCTCTTGTCCCTTACATGCGGTGTTTCCTCCTGCTTGGCCCTTTCTCCTTTCGACCCTTCCCTCCTCCGGGCGGAAGAGCCGCCCCGGAACTATACCTTCTCGGAATTAGTCCGAAAAGAGAGAACCGCCGTGGTGAATATCCGCTCTTTAAAACTCGGGCGGGAAGGCGGGGGGCCCCTCAAGGACTTTTTTCAAATGAATGAGGAGCGGTTCAAGCAGGAAGCCCGGGACGGCAGCTTGGGGAGCGGATTTATCATCGCTTCCTCCGGCCTGATTCTCACGAATTATCATGTGGTCGCCCCCCCTCCCGGAAACCGTTTGGCGGAGGAGATCGTCGCGCGCACGGCGGACATGAAGGAGTATCCCGCGCGGGTGATCGGAAAAGATGAAAAAACGGACGTGGCCCTCCTTCAAATCGAGGGGGAGGGGCGTTTTCAGGCGGCGCTCCTCGGCGATTCAGATAGGCTCGAAGTCGGCGAGTGGGTGATGGCGATCGGAAATCCGTTCGGCCTGGAGGAGACGGTCACGGTCGGGGTGGTCAGCGGGATCGGTCGGGCGTTGGGGGCGGGGCCGTACGACAACTTCGTTCAGACCGACGCCGCCATCCATCCCGGCAACTCCGGCGGCCCGCTTTTCAATATACGGGGAGAGGTCGTCGGGATGAACGCCGCCATCAACCCCTCGGGCCAGGGGATCGGGTTTGCGATCCCGATCAACATGGTCAAAAAAATGCTCGCCTCGCTCGTGAGAGATGGACGGGTGACGCGCGGCTGGCTGGGGGTCATGATTCAGGAGTTGACGGCCGATTTGGCCAAGGCGTTCAAACTGAAGGATGACCAAGGGGCGTTGGTCTCGGACGTGATGAAAAAAAGCCCCGCCGAGCGGGCCGGAGTGGCGCGGGGCGATGTCATCATCTCGTTCGACGGTAAAAAGATAGGCCGCATGCGCGAGCTGCCGGCGTTGGTGGCCGAAACGACGGTCGGGAAAACGGTTCCCGTTCAGATCATCCGAGAGGGGGGCCTCCTCTATCTCAAGGTCAAGATTGTCGAGCTTAAAGAAGAGGCGCCCTGATTTTCAGCCGGATGCGGCGTCCCCATCCCGGCCCGGCATCGCCGGAGCTAAAAAGACGTTATTCGTTAATCGTTATTCGTTAAACGTGATTCTTTTCCGAAATGATCAAAATCTTTCTTGT
>DATDON010000113.1:0-3973 GCA_035293225.1 Candidatus Manganitrophaceae bacterium | reverse complement strand
ATTATACCCAGCTCCGGTTGGTCCTCCTTCCGAACTCGCCAGGCGGGGCGATGAGCAACTCGGTGACGCCGACCGGCGGGGTGGAAACGGAGATGAAGACGCCGAGCGCGGTTCAGAGCGGCTTAAAGCTGATCCATGAATTCAACGTGGCGGCGGATGAGTTGGTCGACCTGGTCTTGGATTTCGACGCTTGCAAATCGGTCGTCCAAAAAGGAAATGGGGAGTATGGGCTCAAACCGGTCATCTCGGTGATCCCGACGGTCGTCAGCGGCGCGATTTCCGGATATGTCGGCGTCGCATCTCATACGAATCCGACGGTTTACGCGGAGCAGGGGGGAAGGATCGTCAAATCGACCGTTCCCGATTCGGATGGAAAATTTGTCCTCTCCCCGCTTCAACAGAGTTCGACCGCCAGGGATTATGATGTCGTCATCACCGCGGATGATGGCGCTACGGCGATGATCCTGTCGGTTCCCGTCACCGCACAGGGAAACACGCTCGTCAGCAGCCAGGCCAAGCCGATTACGTTGACCTCCTCGAGCGTTCATAGCGTCGGCGGGTCGGTCACACCGGCCGACGCCGAGGCGACGGTCCGCGCCGTACAGACCTTTTCGGGCGGGGCGAAGATGGAGGTCCGTTCGATTTCGGTTTCCGGAAGTTATCTGTTGACCCTTCCGGTTGGGGCGCCTTCGCTGGGGAGCTATGGAGATGGGATGCTGCCGATTACGTTGACGGCGGACGGGGCGATCGCTGGAAAATATCAGATCGAGGCAGCCGCGGAGGGCTTTGCGGTTCAAACAGGTCCCGTGATCGATATTACCAGTGGCCCTGTGATAGCCCAGGACTTCAATCTTTCGCCCTAAAACTCGATCCCCTTCTGCGCCTTGATCCCTTTCTTGAAGGGGTGCTTGATCTCGCGCATCTCGGTGACGAGGTCGGCGGCCTCGATGATCTTTTCGTGCGCGTCCCGTCCGGTCAGGATGACATGGAGGGTGGGGGGTTTGCTCTTGAGGAAATCGACGACCTTCTCGACCTCGAGATAGTTATAATGGATCACATAGTTGATCTCGTCGAAGATCACCATCTGATATTTTCCGCTGAGCGCCTCTTTGACGCCGAACTCCCACGCCTCCTGCGCTTTCCGGCGGTCGCGCTCCGGGTTTTTCGTGTCCCAGGTGAACCCCTCCCCCATCGGGAGGATCTGGAACTGGTCGCCGAATTTCTTCGCGGCATCGAGCTCGCCGTAATGCCAGTTCCCCTTGATGAACTGGATCATCAAGATCTTCCAGCCGTAGCCGAGCGCCCGGAAGGCGGTCCCGATCGCGGCGGTCGTTTTTCCCTTCCCGGCGCCGGTGTGAACGATAACAAGGCCCTTCTGCGGCATTATCCTTCCCCGACCTGTCTTGCGACCTTCTCTTTTTGGACGAACCGGCCCTCTTCGATCGCCTCGATCCGCTCCTCGTATTTTTTCCGATAGCCGCGCGGCGTGATCATCTTATCGCGGTAGGTCTTTGTCATGGCGTTTCCGACCAGGATCGTCGTCAACATCCCGATCTCGAAGTCGAGCATCTTCTCAAGGGTGGTGAGGACCACCTTCTGCCCTTCCCGCAGGCCGCTCTTGACGATCCCGACCGGGGTGTCGGGACTTTTGTGTTTCAGCAGGATCTTCTGCGCCTCGACGATCTGCTGGGTTCGGCGGCCGCTCTTTGGATTGTAGAGGGCGATGACGAAATCGGCCGAGGCGACCGCCTCCAACCTTTGCAGGATCAGACTCCAGGGGGTGAGGAGGTCGGAGAGCGACACCGCGGCGAAGTCATGGGTGACCGGGGCGCCGAGGATCGACGCGCACGACGAGAGGGCGGTGACGCCGGGGACCACTTCAACCTCGATGTCCGCCTCGGGATTCCACTTCATTCCGGCGAGGAGTTCGAAGGCGAGCCCCGCCATGCCGTAGATCCCGACGTCGCCGGAGGAGATCAGGGCGACCTTCTTCCCGGCGTAAGCCATATCGATCGCCGCCTGCGCCCGATCGATCTCTTCGGTCATGCCGGTGTAGATCACCTGTTTTCCGTCCAGCAGACCTGAGACCAGATCGATATAGGTCTTGTAGCCGATCACCACCTCCGCTTCGGCGATCGCCTCTTTCGCCCGGACCGTCAGATGCTCCTGGTTCCCCGGGCCGAAGCCGACCAACAGCAGCTTGCCCCGTTTCGTCTCTTCCGTCGTCTGTTCATCCTCCATGTCGCACATCGCGTTCTCCTCTTTAAGGTTTCCGTTTCGCCAGAAACCATTCCCCGAAGGTCAAAGTTAAATCTTCTGTCCCGATTTAATCTGGATCGAAAGCCGGTTTGAAACGATCTCGCCGGTCCAGGTCTGAGGCCCTTTCCGTTGATCGCGGTTGAAATAGGTGATTCGAAGGCCGTACAACCCTTTCTTCAGTTTTTCTCGGACGATCTCCGCGAGGTTGGGGAAGACCTTTTCGATCTCTTCGCCCGGCTTCAATAAGATATAGTCGTTGTCCGACGGTTTTTGATCCGGCCCCGGCCTGACCGTTAAAAAACCTTCCGGATCGAGAAAAATCTCCCACCGCAAATCGTTTGACGCGTTGAAGCGCCGGTTGACGAAAAAAGATTCGTTGGTGTTGTTTTTCAACGTCAGGGTGAGAACAACCGACTCCCCGAAAGTGTAGACCGGTTTATCGGAGCGGATAAAAATTTCAAGATTTCCTTCCCGGCCGAACTCGTCCCCCGCCGCCATCCGGCTTCCCAAAAGAAGGGCCAGCGCCAGAAGCGAGAGCGTCCTGGAGAAAATCCGATGGAAACGACTCCACATGGGCGATCCCCTTATTCCGCCTTGGCGACGGCGACCGTGATGTTCCCCCGCTTGACCTTTTCGATCACCAGTTTTCCCCCGGAGGCCAACAGAGCGGCCGGCTCGGCGACCCCCTTCACCCCGACATATCGCTCCACCGTCTCCGAAGGGTTCGGAGGGGTTCCCAGGGCGTCGATCTCTTCTCGTGAAAAGAAACGGATCGGCAACTTGCGCCGTTCGGCGAATTCGAGGAGGCCGGCTTCGTCTTTTTTAAGGTCGATCGTGGCGAGCGATCGGACGCTTTTCGGGGAGAGCCGTCGCTCTTCCAAAATCGTAAAAATCGCTTCAAACTCATCGGCGGGAGTTCCCCGGTTGCAACCGACACCCACGATGAGCGTTTTGGGGCGGATAAAGCAGACGGCGGGCGGGCCGACCTCTTGTTCCGTTAATATTTTTTCGGTGATCACGATCGCCCCTTCCGCTCCGGCGCCGTTTAGGTTCTTGAGCGACTCGCAGAGGAGGACGTTCTCCTTCAATCCCGATGAAAGCGATTTGACCGTCAGGGCGGTGAGGTTTAGAACCGCGACTTTTTGATTGTCGACCAGCAGGGCGGAGACCCGTTTCATCGTTTCGAAATCGTCGATCTCGCCGCCGATCTCCACCGCGATCAGATCGGGGGCGATCGTTTCATTCACGTCGGTCCCGGTCGTGATCACCGGGGTCGCGCCGATCCACCCGGCCACCTCCCTTGCCAGCCGGTTCGCCCCCCCCAGGTGCCCCGAGAGGAGAGAGATCACGAACGTCCCCTTGATGTCGACGACCAGGACCGCCGGATCGACCTTTTTATCTTTCACGTAATCCAGGATGGTCCGGACGACGATCCCGGCCGCCATGATGAAGATCAGGCCGTCATACCGGGGATAGATTTCCGCCAGCAGATTTTTCATCACGCCGTCGAAACCGGTCTCGCGCGGCCCGGCCGGCGCGCCGTATTTCGTCGAGAGATAAAGACGGGCCGAGGGGTATTTATCGAGAATCTTCCGGCCGATTTCAATTCCTTGGCGGGTGATCGTAATCGCCGCGATTTTTTCCATTTTTTATCTCGCGTACTTGGGCCTGTTCCATATCTTGTATATCTTAAACGGCGCCGTCAGGAGCATCC
>DATDON010000112.1:0-3852 GCA_035293225.1 Candidatus Manganitrophaceae bacterium | reverse complement strand
TGTCAAGCGACTTTTATCGTTTGTGGTAAAGGTAAAAGGGAGAGAAGAGAGGTTCATATCGGCCTCCGGCCGGATGGGGCGCCGATTGGTGTCCCCAAGGGGATTTGAACCCCTGTTACCGCCGTGAAAGGGCGATGTCCTAGGCCGGGCTAGACGATGGGGACAAAAAAGAACAAGGGGATAGTATCCGAGATGACGCGCGCATGTCAAGCCTTTTCCCCCCTTCCGATGGTCCCCCACTTGTATTACGAATTTTATTTGTCTTATTCTATAAAGAGACGGACAGGAGCGGAGGCGCCGGTTGAAATTCAAGTCGGACGCCTGGTTTTGATGATCAAACAAACGCGCTATTTTACGAACGAAGGGGCGATCCTTCTGGTCGCCCTGAAGGGGAATTTTAATGTCCGCTAATCGGACCGGAGGGAAATAATGTTAAATACGATACTGGAGCGAATTACGAAAGAAAAGATCATCGCCGTCATCCGGACTGAAACCGCCGACCAAGCGATTAAAACGACTCAGGCGGTGATCGAGGGGGGAATATCGATGGTCGAGATCGCCCTGACCATTCCGGACGCCCAGGATATCATTCGAGAGATTTTAAAAGAAAAGCATCTCCTCGTCGGCGTCGGAACGGTCTTGACCGTTCGCGAGGCCCGCGCCGCGATCGGCGCCGGCTGCCATTTCGTCGCCTCCCCGGTCGGTAATATTGATCTCGTTCCGATTTGCCGGGAAGGAGACGTCGCCTGCATCCTCGGCGCCACGACCCCTTCCGAAATTTATAACGCGATGCGCGGGGGGGCCAATATGGTCAAGGTCTTTCCGGTTGACGCGTTGGGAGGGCCCGATTACATCGACGAAATATTGAAGCCGCTTCCATTTTTGAAGATCATTCCGTCGGGGGTGAAAAGCCATGAGACCTTTAAGGAATATCTTGCGCTGGGAGTGGAGGCGATCGCCCTGGGAAGCCTGTTAACCCCTAAAAAATATGTTGAAACTCAAAATTACGAAGCGATGACCCGCGAGTCGCGGAAATTCGTCTCCTTCCGCGACGAACGCTTTTCCAAAGAAGCGGCCTGATCCGGCGGGTCAAGAGAGATAAAACGTCCGGCGCCGATCTTTGAAAAGATGATTATACCGGTTGAGTGATTTACTGCGGGCAAGTTTCGGGTCGATTTCGACGACCTTCGCCTCCTCTTTTTGATCCGAGGCGCGGAAGAGAATGATCCCTGTGGGATCGACGATTTCGCTCCGGCCGATGTAGGTCAACTTTTCCCGCCCCCGCGCCTCTGTCCCCACCCGGTTGGCGGTGATGGAATAGACCCGGTTTTCGATGCAGCGGGTCGGCATGGCGTCGGGACAATAGGGCAAGACCAGGTTCGAAGGGTGACAGAGGATATCGGCGCCGAGCAGCGCCAGCGACCGCGCCGCCTCCGGAAAGATCCAATCAAAACAGATCATCATCCCGATGCGAGCTTTCCCGACGGGATAAACTTGAAACGGCAGGTTCCCCGGAGTAAACCACCGCTTCTCTTCGTAGAAAAGGTGGATTTTCCGGTAGACCGCGACGAACCCCTTGGGGCCGATCAGCGCCGACGCGTTGTAGAAACGCCCCCCGCGCCGCTCCGCGAGGCCGGCGACGAGGGTGGTCCGGTTTTCTTTCGCCGCCCTTAGAAGCCGTCGGGTCGTCGGGCCGCCGGGGATCGGCTCGGCCAGATCGGCGACCTCTTTTTTGCCGATAAATTGGTAGCCGGTGTTGAACAGCTCCGGCAAGACCCAGAGGTCGGCGCGACGGCCGGAAATCGATCCGACCGCCTTCTCGACGTTCCGTTCCACCTCCCCGAACCGGCAGTCCATCTGGATGAAACCGACCTTCACGTTCGCTCCTTCGTAAAATAAAGAAACGCCTGATGAAAAGATTCGGCCCGCGCCTCTTTTTTCAACAAGGCGGGGCTCCCCTCCCGGACTACCTCCCCTTTTTTCAAGATAAGGGCCCGGTGGCAGAGGCGGTCGACATACTCCATCAGATGGGTGGAGAGGAGGACGGCGGCCCCCGCCCGATGCGCGTCGGCGATGATCCCGGCGAGACGTTCCATCGTTTCGACGTCGAGGCCGTTGAAGGGCTCATCGAGAATTAAAAACGGCGGGGCGCCGAGGAAGGCCGCGGAAAGGGCGACCTTTTTCCGCATGCCGAACGAGAGATCCCGCAAGAGCGCCCCTCTCTTCTCGGAGAGGAAGAAGGTCTCGATCCAGCGCCTCGCTTCTTTGGAAGGATCGGAGACCCCCTTAATCTCAGCGACGAAGGTCAAGAGCTCCTCCGCGGTCAGCCTCGGATAAAGCGCGGGGCTTTCCGGAAGAAAACCGATGAGGCGCTTCGCCGATTCCGGCTCCTTCCGGACGGGGATTCCGTTGAGGGTGATCTTTCCGCTGTCGGGAGGAAGAAGGCCGGCGATCATTTTCATGAGGGTCGATTTTCCCGCCCCGTTGTTTCCGAGGAGGCCGCAGATCTCTCCGTCGATCTTCATGTCGATCGGCGCCAGGGCGACGACTTCCCCGTACCGCTTGCCGACCCCTTCCAGTTGAAGCGGCATGGCTATGCGACCTCCTCGTTCCGTAGACGGAGGGCGGCGGAGCGTTGAAGATGAGAAAGGACCGGAAAGGTCAACAGAAAGAGGACCGGATGGAGCGCCGTGATAAAGAAGGCGGCCAACGCCGACAGGAAGGCGGCGATGATATGGTGGAGCGCCGGCTTTTGATCCCCTTCGCAGATGGTTCCCCCCGTCAGCATGGCGACCGAAACGCCGACCAGGAGCAATCGGACCAAAAGGAAGAGGCTTTGGTCGATCGGCGCCGGGCGGACCATCATCTCCACTCCCCATACCATCCACGGTATTGGAAAGGAAAGGAGAGCGGCGTAGCCGACCTTGGCCCGCCAGATCCGCTCGTATGGAATTGGAAGAGAGAAATCGAGCAGACGATACGGGCGCTGCTGCGCAAGCAGATTTGACGCGACGGCGGAGATCAGGTAGACCGCGGCGGCGCAAAAGAGAAAGATCGAAATTTTTCCCCGAACCGCCGTCGCCAGGACCGCCGTCAAAGCGAACGCCGCATTCCGCCAAAAAACCGGAACGGAGTTTCGAAACGTCAAGAGAAGGTCGCGCCGAATAAGCGGCCGCTCCCCCTTCGGGAGCGACCGCAAAATCGGCGTCAGCCATCGGCTCTGAGGACGCGCTTTCGAGAGAAGGCGCTCGACCCGCTCGGCGTCGCCATATCGCCACCGGCCATAGCCCCAGTATCCGGCGAGCATCAACATCGGCGCCGCCAGATCGATCGCCGTCTCGAGAGTCCTGGTTGGAAGCAATCCGACGGCGAGGATCAGCGTTGAAAGGGCCAAAAAAAGTTCGGTCCGGTTCGGGGCGCGGAGATGAATCCACAAAAAGGCGAATCCGATTTCGACCGCCGGAAAAAGGAGCCAGATCATCGCCGCCCATCCGATCAGATCGCCCTTGCCCATAAAGAGGACGATCCAGGAGCCGATCAGAAAAAACGGAAGATCGCGAACGAGCTGTTCGAGATAAAAGAGCTGGTAGCGCGTCTCGCTCTGAATCGGAAGCCACTCCTCGATCGTCAGGGAGCGTTCGACGGGGTAGAGACGCCGGGCCAGCGGGAGAAAATTAAAAAAGATTTTGAGGAAAAGAAACGCGAACACCGTCCGGAGGAGCGCTTCGTCCGATAAATCGGCCGGCCCGATCTTTCCCATTCGCGGCCCGAAATCGTTTAAGATCCTCCGGCCGAGGAGAAGAGCGACCCCGACCATCAACGGGCCGAGAAGGAAATAGGTCCCTCCTTCCT
>DATDON010000111.1:0-7479 GCA_035293225.1 Candidatus Manganitrophaceae bacterium | reverse complement strand
AAGAACCGGAGGAGGGGGGGGAGGGGGCTTCGAAAAGGAGAGGGGGGTGAAGATATTTTTAGCGTCGCCCGGAGAGGAAGGAAGATCTTGTTCCAACAGATCCATCCGGACCTGGGTCAGCCCGTCGCCCCCTTCTCTTTTCGCAGACGCCCCTTTGGTATACTTCAGCGGGGCGGTTCTCGGCCCCTCAAAAAAGACCATCCGATAAAAGAAGACCAATCCCCAAAAAACCAACAGGCCGATGAGCAGCCCTTTCTTTTGTCCCATATTTTTTCTCTATTATATGTGGGGGCATTGGGAGGGCAGAGGACGTTATTCGTGAATCGTGATTCGTTAAACGTCAGAACTTTTTTTCCGAATAACGAATAACGTTTAACGTTTAACGAATTCTCCCATTGCCCCCACGCCCCGCCCCTACATTATTGCCTATTGCCGGCCCCCGACCTCTGGCCCCCGGCCCCCGGACCTTCTCCCCCAGACCGGTTTCCCGTAGATAGGCCGCCGTGCGAAGCTCCAGTTGGATCTTCTCCCCCTCCTTGGGGGAGGAGGCCAACACCATATTTTCAATGATCAAAAAATAACTGGATTGTTCAATCTCATAAATAAATTTTCGAATATCGCGGTAATCCCCTTTTAGATTAAACGAGATCAGGATCCTCGCGACGCTCGGCGCTTCCGTCTCCGCAGGCTGATAGGAAATACCGGGGATAGATAAACTCCGCTTATCGGCCAGCTCCGAAATAAAAGAGATCAGTTGAGGAAAAGCGGTTTCCGGGGGAAGGGCTTTCCTGAAACGGGCCAAATCTTCTTGCGTCGTCTTCAAAAGCGCAAGCTGCCCGATTTTAGGACGCTCCAGCTTCCATGCCTCCTCTTTCGCCTCCAGTTGATTTTGGGCCCGGCCGACGACGCCGAAATGGAAAAAAAGAAGAGTCGCCGCGAGAGCCCCGACAATCAAAAGCGGCCAACCGAAGCGGGAGAGCGATGCAGGATGGTACACTGCATGTAATGGATCGAAACGATTCACGCGCCGCTCCTCTTCGAGTGGTATTTAAAACGAATGGAGAAGCCTATCACGGTTTTCTCCCCCTCTTCAACGCGCCTTTGCTCGGTCAAGAAAACATCTTCAAAGCGCTCCCCTTCCTGAAGGCGTCGGACGAACTCGGTTAATTCTCTTAAAGAACGGGCGGTTCCCCCGACCACCACGGAGGCGTTCTTGAAGTCGGGCTGAATGCGGTTCACCGAGATATTCGCGGGGACCTTATTTTCGAAATCGGACAAAAAAGAGGTCCATGAAAAACTCTTTTGATTGAGAAGGTCGTTGACGAACTGAACCTCTTTCCGCGTCGCTTTCATCGCCTCTTCCGAAACGCCTCCCCCCATTTCGCCGATCGCCGATTGCAATCGCCGTTTTTCATCAAAGACCCGATTGATTCGGGCGTCAAAAGCGGCCGCGTTTTTCCGAATTTGGAAGAACCGAGCGAGATCGATCCCGATCCCGATGACGAGGAGGAAGCTCGTTAAATAAACGGCGAGCGCAATCGCTCTCTTCCGAAGGTACGCTTGAGAGGCGAGATTGATATTAAACCGGATCAACAGCCTATCCTCCTACCGCGGCGGCGACCGCGGGCGCGATTGATCTGAGGACGCCGTCGGTCCGATCGGAATCGGGGGGCGGAACAAGGCGAATGAGGCGGGCCGGGTCGAGCGGCGTCGATTGAAGATGGAACGTCTCCTGAATACGGTTTTCGAGGCCGGCGATCGGAGAATCGAGCGAGAGGAAGAGATGATTCAAACCCGAAAGCCCTTTTCCCGCTCCGCCGTAAAAGGAGAGGGAGGCCGCCAACTCCTCAAGCAGGAGATCGGCGCGCCGGTCCGATCCCTCCTCCCCTTCAGGAAGCTCTTTCACCCGGATGAAGTCAAGAATACCGTCCTGAAATATCAGCGCCGTCAAGTTCTGATCGAGAAGGTGGACAAAAATAAAATCGGCGGCGTCGCCCGCCGATCGCCTGATCAGCGGAAAAAAAAGATTAAAGGCGCAAAGGGAGGACAATCCTACCGACCGGATGTCGATCCCCCCCTTGCCGTTTTGAGCCGAGCCGCGACCGTCGAGCGCTTCATATTGATCGATCACCTCCCTTTTGATCGCCGTGGCCAGGACCTTCCAACGCCCCCCCCGGTTCGACAGCGCCTGATAAGAAAAGCGGGATTCTCCCAAAGGGACCAAAAATACCTTTTCCATATGCCACTGAATCAACTTCTCGAAATCTTTTCTGCCGGGGGGGAGGCGCTCCAGATCCAACAACAGAATTCGGGCGGCGGTGTCGGGAATACTGATGGAGAGCGCCCCCCTTTCCGGAATCGAATTTAAAAGGAGACGAACGTGGTCTCTCCATCGGTCGATGTTCGTGATATTTTTTTCGATGGGAGAAGGATGATAAACGCCCTTCGGAATCGACAGGGCGCTGTGACGCTTCACTTCCACCGATTCCCCTCGACGGTCCACCAAGGCGATCGAAAGATGGGACGGCCCGATCGAAAGGCCGATGTTGTTTCTTTTCCAAAAAGACATCGTGTTTTTCCCCGGCGCCGAGGCGCCCTCTCCATTTATTGAATAAAGGTCACCCGGTTGATCTCTTTGAGGGTGGTCTCCCCTTTAAAGATCTTTTCAAGTCCGGCCTGCCGCAAGGTGGTCATCCCCTCGGCCAGCGCGACCCGCCGAATTTCGGACGGCGGCCGGCGCTCCAAAATCATCTCCCGAATCGGGTCGGAAAGATCCAAAAATTCGGTGATGGCGACCCGGCCCTTAAAACCGGTCCCATTGCACTCCGGACATCCCTTCGGGACATGAAAAAGGGTCTCTTTATATTGGGCCGGGTCGAACCCCGAGATCTCCAGCAGATCCGCCGGGAGGACGCTTTTCTGCTTGCAGTGGGGACAGAGGATGCGGACCAGGCGCTGCGCCAGAATACAGTTGAGGGAAGAGACGAAGTTGTACGGCTCGATCCCCATATTCACAAACCGCCCGATGACGTCGAAGGCGTTGTTCGCGTGAACCGTCGTAAAGACCAGGTGCCCCGTGAGGGCCGATTGAATCGCGATATGGGCCGTCTCGGCGTCCCGGATCTCCCCCACCATGATCTTGTCGGGGTCGTGCCGCAGGATCGAACGGAGGCCCCGGGCGAAGGTCAGCCCTTTTTTCTCGTTCACCGGGATCTGAACCACGTCCCCCAATTGATATTCGACCGGATCTTCGATGGTAATGATTTTATCCTCGTGATTGTTGATCTCCGTGATCGCCGCGTAAAGGGTGGTGGTTTTTCCGCTGCCGGTCGGCCCCGTCACCAAGACCATCCCATACGGCTCGATGATCGCCTTTAAGAATTTCCGGAGGTCTCCCTGATTAAAGCCGAGGCGCTCGAGGCGAAGCTCGTTGATGTCGGCGGTGATGTATTCTTTATCTAAAATCCGGATCACGATGTCTTCGCCGAAAATACTCGGCAAGACCGACACGCGAAAATCGACCTTTCTCCCTTCGAGACGCATCTTGAACCGGCCGTCTTGAGGCGTCCGCTTTTCGGCGATGTCCAATTCGGCCAACACTTTGATCCGGGAGACCAGCGCGGGATGGAACTTGATGTCGAGGGGGTCCATCGCCGGGTAGAGGACGCCGTCGATGCGGTACTTCATGTTGACATGACTCTCGCTCGCCTCCACGTGGATATCGCTCGCTCGCTTGTGGAGCGCGTTGAGAATCAGCGTGTCGAGGAGCTTGACGACCGGGCTCGCCCCCTGGCTCACCTTCTGGATGGAGAGGACCTCTTCCCCCTCTTCATTTTCGGTGATCAACACCGGCCTGAAATCGGCCTGGATCTGTTGAAGGACTTGGCCCGAGCCTTCGCTCCGTTTCAGCGCCTCGAGGAGCGCGGCGCGGGAGCTGACGCCGAAGATGATTTTCTGCTTGAGGATCAGCTCCAATTCATCCATCGCCGCCATTTTGGTCGGATCTGAAATCAAAATGATGATCGCCCCCTCTTTTTCCCCGTAAGGAACGAAGGGATAACGGTACATCAGTTCGACCGGGATTTTTTTAAAGAAAGCCGGGTCGAGTCTGAAGTGGTCGAGGCGATAGTAAGAAAGATGGAACTGCTCGGCCAAATGTTCGGCCAAATCCTCCTCGTTGATGACCCCCTTTTCGATCAACGCCTCGCCAAGCCGTTTCCCCTTGCCGCGGTACTCCAGGGAAACCTGATTGATCACCTCCTGCGCGACCTTTCCGCTCTTGACCAGCAATTCTCCGAGGGAAATCCGTTTGACGAAAGGGATCATCGGACCGCCCCCGCCAAGTGGAAGATCGGAAGATACATCGCGATCAGGATCATCGCGACCAGGGAGCCGATGAACAAAAGAAGGACCGGCTCCACCCACATCGTGACCCTTGAGAGATAGAGATCAAGCTCTTCCTCATGAAAGTTGGCGACCTCCAGGAGCATTTCTTCCAGAGAGCCGGTCGTCTCCCCGACTGAAATCATCTCCGTCGACATTTTCGGAAAGAGGGCCGAATTGGTGAAAGCGGCCGCCAGGCTGACCCCTCCTTTGACCTCTTCGCCGACCTTTTCGATCTGAAGCCGAACCATCCGGCTCGTCATCGCGGCGGCGGACATCTGGAGGGCGGTGACCAACGGAATGCCGCTTTTAAGAATCGTCGACAAGGTCCGGCTCAGCCGAACCTGATAATTCCTCTTAAAGATCGGGCCTAAGAAGGGGACTTTAAAAGCGAACCGGTCCGCTTGGGTTTTGACCCACTCGGTTCGAGAAGCCGCCCATCCCAAGGCCGCGACTAAAATAAGGGCGACGAGCGAAGAGATCGAATGGGAGGTGATCGCCTGAACGATCCCCAAGAGGGACCGCGTAAAAAAAGGGAGGGACTGCTTCGATCCTTCATAGACCTCCGAAAAAGAGGGCATGACATAAACCAACAAGAAAGCGAGGACGCCGATCCCGGTCGCCAGCAAAAAAGAGGGATAAGCGAGGGCGGCGACCACTTTTTTCCGGACGTTCAACATTTTCTTTTGGTATTCCATAAACCGGCCGATCACCTCGACCAGGTTCCCGCTCTTTTCCCCCGCCCGGAGCGAGGAGATATAAAGCCCCGAAAAGTAGGCCGGATGCTTGGAAAGGGCGTCGGCGATCGCGCTTCCCCCCCGGACGTCGTTTTGAACCACTTTTAAGGCTGAAACAAACCCCGCCTGGCTCCCCCGCTCCGTTAAGATGTCGAGGATCTTCATGATCGGAAGGCCCGCCTTTAAGAGAACCATCAACTCCTGGTTAAAAACCAAAAAATCGCGGGGGGCGATCTTTCTTTTGAACGTAAAAGTGGGAATGGAAAAACCGATCGCCTTCGAGATCGAAAGAACAAGATATCCTTCTCCCTCCAGACGGCTCCTCAGGAGCGCCTCGCTCTCCGCCTCGATCCGCTGTTCTAAAATGGTCCCGTCTCCTTTGGCGACACGATACGAAAAAAGCGGCATCAGGATCCCGATCCCCCCTCCTCTTTTTCTTTTTCGGACCCCTTCGCCCGTTCCCAGAGTCGATCCATCTCCGCCGGAGAGAGGCCATGAAGGGAGGCCCCCTGCCGCTCCACCTCGGATTCCATTTTCTGAAAACGCCCGACAAATCGCTCAACGGCGCCCCGGAGGGCGTCCTCCGGATTGACGTTCAAAAAGCGCGAAAAATTAACGAGTGAAAAGAGCAGATCTCCCATCTCCGCTTCGATCCGGGAGGGAACCTCCTTCTCCGCCGCCTCTTTCAATTCTTCAAGTTCTTCTTTAACTTTTTCAAAAACCGGCTCCGGGCGTTTCCAGTCAAAACCAACGCGGGCCGCCCGCGCCTGAACCTGATGGGCCCGGAGCAACGCCGGAAGCTGTTTCGGAACGCCATCCAAAGCCGATTTTCTGTGGCGGTTCCGCGCCTCCCCTTTTTTCATCTCTTCCCAGCGGGCCAGGACCGTCTTACTTTCAAGGGGGGCGGTTTCGGAGGAACCGGGGGAAAAGACGTGGGGATGGCGGCGGGTCATCTTCTCGTAGGCGCCTTTCAAGACCTGTTCAATATCAAACTCTTTCTTTTCTTTTGCGATCTCGGCGTGAAACAGGACCTGAAAGAGGAGGTCTCCCAACTCTTCGCAAAGGGGCTCCGCCTTACCCGATTCGATCGCCTCGACGACTTCATACGCCTCTTCGATTAAAAACGGCTTGAGCGATTCGGGCGTCTGCTCCCGATCCCAAGGACACCCCCCCTCCCCCCGCAGCCTTTCCATGACACCGACTAACCGGTCGAACGCTTCCGACATGCTTTTCCCTTTTATTTCAACCATTATACAATGTTTGGCCGGATATTCAAGTAGGAAAAGGGGTTAAAACGAAATCATCCGGCGCGTAAAAACGATCCCGCCCGGCCTGAAAAATAGGGGCGCGTTAATCCTCCTCTTCCATTAAAACAAAGAGGTGATCGACAAAAAGGGCGGCGGGGGGCCGATCCGGGGGGCTCTCAGATCGAACGGTGATCCGGAGAGGACCCGGGGAGACCCTCCCAAGATCAATCAGTTGATAATCGTTTTGCTCTTCGCTTCGGAAGCGGGACGCGAGTGGAGCCTCTTTCGCTTCGCCGCTCGCCCATGAGAGATGGAAGTGATTTTTCTTCTCATCCACCGATTGATGCGCGCGTAAAATCAATGTGGCGCGCCCTTCTTCCCGGATCGGGATTATCCATTCGTGTTCGAGCCGCCGCGCCGCCCCGGCCCGGCGCTCTTTTAACGTTTCATACAGATGATACCCCGTCTGTGTCTCCTTGAAATCTCCTTCTTTCTCACCGGCCGCAAGCGTCTCCTCCTCCGCCACGGCGATTTCGGAGCGCCGCCGGCCCGATGTCCTCCAAATTCTCGCCTCGGGGGCGGTGAGGGTCCCGGCGTAGAGGGCCTTGTTAAATTCGGCCATCGCTTCGACCGTACGCGGGCTGATATCGCCGACCTCCTCCCAGACCGTTCCATCGGACGACCGAAAAACATCGGCCGGGGTCGCGCCGGTTGAAATTCCCGCATAGAGGCGCCCGTTGAGAACGGCCATCGAAGCGATATACCCTTCCCCCAAATCTAAAACCTCGTCCCACTTTTTTCCATCGGCCGTTTTCCAGATTCGTCCGCTTCCGGTCGCTCCAAGATAAAGCGCCCCTTGATGGACAGCGGCGCCGCGCGCTCCCGACTTTCCGAAAGAAGGGATCGGGTCCCACCGTTTCCCGTCGGGCGATCGATAAACTCCGTTCGCCTCCGTGGCGGCGAAAAAGGCGCCTTTGAATTCGATCAGGGCCCGGACCCAGTGCGACCAGACCGCTTCGGGGTTTTTTCCAAGCCTCGCCGCTTCCCTCCAGCGGAGGCCGTCCTCGCTCCGGTAAATCTTCGATCCGGCCGTCCCCGCGTAGAGCGCGCCT
>DATDON010000110.1:0-7465 GCA_035293225.1 Candidatus Manganitrophaceae bacterium | reverse complement strand
GGTGAAACCGGGAACGCTCCTCCTTTTCTTGGCCTTTGGAGGGGGATTGACCTGGGCCTCGGCCCTCGCGCGCTGGTGACCGCCGGCCGATGATGGCGTGACTGCGGCGCGGGACTTCGTCCGCCTTGCATACAACCCGGGGCGGAGAGATCGGTCCCCCCCGACGCGCAATGCGACATCTTTTATTACGTTTCTATCAATAAGGAGGAGACGGAGTGAACGGACAATTTCTTGAAGGATGGGCGCTCATTTTGGGAGCGTCCAGCGGTTTCGGCGAGGCGTGCGCGCTCGAGTTGGCCGGCGCCGGAATGGATATCTTCGGGGTCCATCTCGACCGGAAGGGAACCCTCCCCAATGTCGATCGGATCGCCGCCAAGATTAAAGAGTTCGGGCGACAGGCGGCCTTTTATAATGTCAACGCCGCCGACCCTGAAAAAAGAAAGGCGGTCCTGGAGGAGATTCAAAAGGTTCTGAGAGGGGGATCCCAGGGTGGGACACTGCATGTGAAAGAGGGGTCGGTGCGGGTCTTGGTCCATTCGCTCGCGTTCGGGACGCTCAAACCGTTTATCGCCCCCTCCCACAACGAGGCGATCGCGCAGCCGCAGATGGAGATGACCCTCGACGTCATGGCGAACTCCCTGGTCTATTGGACGCAAGACCTGCTCCGCGCCGGGTTGCTGGGGCGGGGCGGGAGAATTTACGCCATGACCTCCGCCGGCGGGGCCCGCGTCTGGAAGAGCTACGGGGCGGTTTCTGCCGCGAAGTCGGCTTTGGAGTCCCACGTCCGCCAGCTTGCCCTGGAGCTGGGGCCCTCCGGAATCTGCGTGAACGCCGTCCGGGCGGGGGTGACCGACACCCCCGCGTTGCGGAAGATTCCGGGGCATGAGGAGATGATTCAGATGGCGAAGGCCCGAAATCCGATGGGCCGCCTGACGACCCCTGAAGATGTGGCGGGGGCGATCGCCCTCCTCTCCCATCCCAAGGCGCAATGGATTACGGGAAATGTCATCGGAGTGGACGGGGGGGAATTTATCGTCGATTAAAACGGCGTATCCGACCCGGGCGCGTTTATCGGAGCCGGTCCGGGCGGAGACATGGGGCTGCCCCTACAAAACCGGAAAAACCATCCATCCTTCTTTTCACGAAAAATTTTGTTGACTTCCCGTTTTTTTTTGATCAATATCATTAAACCGCGTCCTCTTTATTTGCGTCGTCTTTATTGAGATTGGGAAAATCAGATGTCGATTGCGTTTCTCTTTCCGGGACAAGGCTCTCAATACGTCGGGATGGGAAAAGACCTTCATGACCGATTTGAAATCGCCCGGGAGACGTTTGGGGAGGCGAGCCGCGTATTGGGGTGGGATATGGCCCGGCTCTGTTTTGAAGGGCCCGAAGAGCGGTTGAATCAGACCGAGTATACCCAGCCGGCCCTTTTGGCCGCAAGCGTCGCCGCCTGGAGATGTTTGGAAAAAGGGGGGCAAAAAGGGGCCTTCGTCGCCGGTCATAGCCTGGGAGAGTACACCGCGTTGGTCGCGGCTGGGGCGCTTTCATATCCCGACGCGGTCCGATTGGTCCACCGCCGGGGTCTTTTTATGCAGGAGGCGGTCCCAAAGGGGCGGGGGGCGATGGCCGCCATTCTCGGATTGGATCGGCGGGGGGTCGAAGCGGTCTGCCGGGAGGCTTCCACCGACGCCGGGAGGGTCACTCCCGCGAACTATAACGCTCCCGATCAAATCGTCATCGCGGGGGAGTCGGAGGCGGTTCGGCGCGGCGTCGCCTTGGCGATGGAACAGGGGGCCAAGCGGGCGGTTCCGCTCGCCGTCAGCGTCCCTTCGCATTCGCCGATGATGAAGGAGGCCTGTCTCCGCCTTTCCGATGAATTGGAAAGGATCGAAGGGAAAGACCTTCAAGTCCCTTTAATCAACAATCTGGGGGCGAAAAAGGTGACCACGTGGCGAGACGCCAAAGCGGGTCTGGTCGATCAACTCTCTTCTCCGTTGCTCTGGGAAGAGAGCGTTCAGGCGATGCGCGACGGGGGGGTCGATCTTTTCATCGAAGTCGGGCCGGGGAGAGTTTTATCGGGATTGCTGAAGCGGATCGACCGCCGGATTCAGACCATGAATGTGGAAGAGAGCGGGGGATTGGAGAAGGTTCGCGGTCTCCTCGCGTCGGTATAGGGGCTTCGGAGCGAAGATGTCGATGGAGTTAGAGGGCGCCGTCGCGCTCGTGACGGGAGGGGCGCAGGGGATCGGAAAAGAGATCGCCGCCCTCCTTGCGGATCGTGGGGCGAGTGTGGTAGTCTCCGACGTGAACAAGGAGGCCGCGGAGAAAACCGTCGCGGAGCTGGCCTCGAGAGGGAAAAAGGCGTCGGCGATTCAGGCCAACGTCGCCAGCGCCGAAGAGGTGAAAGCGATGGTCGACGCGGCGCTTTCGCAATGGGGGAAGGTCGATATCCTGGTCAACAACGCCGGCATCACGCGCGACACCCTTCTGCTGCGGATGAAAGATGAAGATTGGGATCTGGTCCTCTCGATCAATCTCAAAGGGACCTATCATTGCATGAAAGCGGTCTTGCCGCTGATGTCGAAGCAGCGCCGGGGGAGGATCGTCAACATCTCGTCTATTGTGGGGGTCATCGGAAATCCGGGTCAAGCCAATTACGCCGCGTCAAAGGCGGCGGTGATCGGCCTCACGAAATCGGTGGCCCGGGAGTACGCCGGCCGAGGGATTACCGTCAACGCCGTCGCGCCGGGATTTATCGACACCGCGATGACGGCCTCTCTGCCGGAGGAAGTCCGCGAAAACCTAATGAAGCAGATCCCGCTCGGCCGTTTGGGATCTCCTTCGGACGTGGCGAACGCGGTCGGATTTTTGGTCTCGGAAGGGGCCGGTTACATCACCGGCCAGGTGCTGCACGTCAACGGCGGCATGTACATGGGGGGGTAAAAGGACAGGTCGTTCTGAAAACCTGTCGGGGTAGAGACGTTGCATGCAACGTCTCTACGGTAAGGGCTTTATCATTGTTTAACTTTCATAGGGAGGTGAAGAGCGTTGGCAGTCGATGAGCGTGTAAAAAAGATTATTGCGGAGCAATTGGGATTGGAGGAGGAGGATGTGACCCTCGAAGCCTCCTTTGTCGAGGATCTCGGCGCCGACTCGTTGGACACGGTCGAACTGGTCATGGCCTTCGAGGAGGAATTCGGCATTGAAATTCCGGATGAAGACGCCGAAAAGATTCTGACGGTTCAGAATGCGATCGATTACATCAAAGAAAAATCGTAACATAAGAAAGCGATAGAAATCTCATCAAAGAGGGAGTCGTTGCTCTGAAAAGAAGGGTTGTAGTGACCGGTCTCGGTTTGGTCACGCCGCTTGGGACGGGAGTCGAGAAAACTTGGAAGGCGCTTTGCGCCGGCGAATCAGGCGTGGGTCGAATCGCCCGTTTTGATCCGTCCGATTATCCTTGCCAAATCGCCGGCGAGGTCAAAGATTTCAGCCCGACCGATTTCATCGACGGCAAAGATATCAAGAAGATGGATACCTTTATCCATTACGCCGTCGCGGGAAGCCAGATGGCAATGGACGACGGCGGGTTAAAGGTCTCGCCTGAAAACGCCCATCGGGTCGGCGTCTATGTCGGATCGGGGATCGGCGGGCTGCAAGCGATCGAACACTGGCACAAGGTCCTTCTCGAAAAAGGGCCGAGGCGGGTGACCCCTTTCTTCATCCCGATGTCGATCATCAACCTGGCGTCCGGCCAGATCGGCATCCGATTCGGCGCCAAAGGGCCGAACTCCTGCGCCGTGACGGCGTGCGCGACCGGGAACAATTGCATCGGAGACGCCTTCCGGCTGATTCAACGGGGGGACGCCGACGCCATGATCGCCGGTGGAACCGAGTCGGCCATTACGCCGCTGGGGGTTGCCGGTTTCGCCGCCTCCCGCGCCCTCTCCTCCCGCAACGATGACCCCCAACGCGCCAGCCGGCCTTTCGACCGCGATCGGGACGGTTTTGTTTTGGGGGAAGGGTCCGGGATCCTCCTCCTGGAAGCGCTGGAGACGGCCCAAAGAAGGGGAGCGAAAATTTACGCCGAGATCGTCGGCTACGGAATGACGGCCGACGCGCATCATATCACCTCCCCTCCGGAATCGGGAGAAGGGGCGATCCGCTGCATGAAACTCGCTTTGGAGGACGCCGGAATCAGGCCGGAAGAGGTCGGCTACATCAACGCCCACGCCACCTCGACGATGGCCGACGCGATTGAGACCCTCGCCATGAAAACGGTCTTTGAAAAGGGGATTTACCAAATTCCGATCAGCTCCACGAAGTCGATGACCGGGCATCTGCTGGGAGCGGCGGGAGGAATCGAAGCGGCCTTCAGCGTCCTCGCCATTCGGGACGGGATCATTCCCCCGACCATCAATCTTGATCATCCCGATCCTCAATGCGACCTCGATTACACCCCCCGCCTCGCCCGTAAAAAAGAGGTGAACATCGCCCTTTCCAATTCCTTCGGATTCGGCGGCGCCAACGCCACCCTTATTTTCCGGAAGTATAACGATTAGCCCCTCCGTCCACCGGCGGACATGACGATGACCTCTCAAGATTTATCTTCCCTTCAAAAACGGCTCTCCTATTTCTTTAGGGAGCCGAAACGCCTTCGGCAGGCGCTCACCCATAAGTCGTACCTCAATGAAAGCAGGGATAAAACATCGGAGGACAACGAGCGCTATGAATTTATGGGCGACGCCGTTCTCGACCTGATCGTCAGCGAGGCGCTGATGGAGCGCTTTCCCGGCGCCCCGGAAGGGGATCTTTCGAAAATGAAAGCCAAGGTCGTCAGTGAGGGGACCTTGGCGCGGACCGCCCGCGAGATCGGGTTGGGACGATTCCTTTTGCTCGGAAGAGGGGAGGAGATGACTCTGGGGCGCGAGAAGAGCTCGCTCCTGGCGGACGCGATGGAGGCGGTCATCGCCGCCGTTTATCTTGACGGCGGATTTCCCGCCGCGCGGGAGGTCGTCTTGAGAGAATTCGCTTCTCCGCTTCAGGAGTTGACCCGCGCCGACCTCTCGATCGATTATAAGACCGAGCTCCAGGAGCTCTGCCAAAAGAAATTCGAGACCCTCCCGGCTTATTCGCTGATTCGTGAATCGGGCCCGGATCATCAAAAGATATTTGAAGTGGAGATCCAAATCCGGGGGATCGCTTATGGGACCGGCGCCGGGAAGAGTAAAAAAGAGGCCGAGCAAAAGGCCGCCCGAACGGCGCTGGAGCGCCTCCGCGAAGAGGAAAAATTGATGAACGGGCGGAATGACGATTCTTCTGGACGGCTATAATTTTATCGGCCGGGATAAAGGGCTCCGGGGAGATATTCCGGAAAAACGGAAAAGGCTGGTGGAAAGATTGACCCGCTATTCCGCTTTATCGGGAGAGCCGGTGGTCGTGGTGTTTGACGGCGGAGATTCTGGAAATTCCTCTCAGGAGGTTTCAGAAGGGGAGCCGAACGGCGGCGTCCATATCCTTTTTTCGGGAAGGGATGAGACGGCCGATGATGTCATTCTTCGGCTCGCCGAAAAATTGCGGGAGCGCTGTCTCGTCGTCTCATCCGACCGGGCGGTTCAGGAAGGGGCCGGACGCGTCGGGGCGGCGGTCCTCTATTCCGGGCAATTCGAAGCCCGCCTTCGTTCCCTCTCGTAGGGGCGGCCCCCCGCGGCCGTCCGGGGAGGGCCTGATCGCGTTGGTAATAGTTGACAGGCGCCGTTCCTTCCGATAAAGTGAGCCCATGCCTTTTTCCTTAACGGAGGAGCAGGCGCTCCTTCAGCGGACCCTACGCGAATTCGTCGGCCGGGAGGTCGCTCCCCTGGCGGCCCGGATCGACCGGGAAGAGCGGTTTCCTTCCGAGACCTTCTCCAAACTCTCCCAATTGGGGCTCCTGGGGATCTCCATTCCTAAAAAATACGGCGGCGCGGGGGCCGACTTTCTCTCCTCCGCGCTGGTGATGGAAGCGCTCGCCTACGGCTGCGCCTCGACGGCCCTCTCCTACGGCGCCCACGCCATTCTCTGCGCGCAAAACCTTTATGCCTTCGGAAATGAAGCGCAGCGAAATAAGTTTTTGCCGCTCCTCTGCTCCGGCGAGAGCCTCGGCGCCTTCGCCTTGACCGAGCCGGGCGCAGGCTCCGACGCGACCTCCTTGAAGACCGAAGCCCGAAAAGAGTGGGACCATTATCTCCTGAACGGAACGAAGATGTTTATCACCAACGCGTCGGTCGCTCAAATTTTTTTGGTCTTCGCCAAAACGGCGCCCGAAGAGATCAGTCTCTTTGCGGTCGATCGATCCTCTCCCGGTATCACCGTCGGGCGTCCGATGGAGAAACTGGGGATGCGCGGTTCGCCGACTTCGGAAGTGGTTTTTCAAGGGGTCCCGGTTCCGGTCGAGAACCGGTTGGGGCAGGAGGGGGAGGGGGTCCGCCAGATGACGCGGGCGCTGAACATGGAGCGGGCGATCTTCTCCGCCCTGCCGGTCGGCATCGCCCAAGCGGCCTTCGACGCGGCGTTGAACTACGCCAAACAAAGAGAACAATTCGGCCGGCCGATTTCCGAATTCCAACTCATACAGGAGATGTTGGCGGAGATGGCGACCGACATCGAAGCGGCGCGCCTCCTCGTCTATCGGTCGGCCGGCCTGTTGAACGCCGGGAAAGAGGGGCCGCTCCACCCCTCTTACGCCAAGCTCTTCGGCGGGGAGATGGCAATGCGGGTGACGAACCGGGCGATTCAAATCTTCGGGGGATACGGCTACATCCGAGAGTTCCCCGTGGAGCGGTATATGCGGGACGCCCGGCTGATCTCCATCGGCGGCGGGACGGCGGAGATTCAAAAGCTGGTGATCGCGCGGGAGCTGTTAAAATCATAACTCATGTTACGCACAAAAGTTCTAGGGTACTCCTCCCCTTTGTAAGGGGAGGCGGGGTGGGGTAGAAGGCGCCATCGGAATACACGCCGTGCACTCTACCTCCCCTCGCCCCTCCTTACAAAGGAGGGGAAACACATTTTTATGAGGTATCGGTGGACCAAAGACGCATGACTCATTGCTCCGTGCGTAACATGAGGTCTTAATATCTTTAAAATAATAATTATGAGGCCTTGATGAAAGAGACGATCAAATTCAGTCTGCTGGTTCTGGTATTAATCCTCCTCTCGATTTACGTTTTTTATTTGGTGACGGTTCTCTCCCCCGAAACGTCGCTCTTCGCTCCCAAATAAGGAACCCCCCTGTGTCAAAACGCGCGGCGATACTCGGATATGGAACGACCCCTTTCAGGGCCCGCTGGATCGACAAGACCTATTACGAGCTGGCGTTCGACGCGGCGAACGGGGCGCTCGACGACGCCGGGATCTCGCATGAGCAGGTCCAATCGGCCGTCTACGGCATCTATAACGACCTCTTCGAACGGCAATTCATGCC
>DATDON010000109.1:0-2657 GCA_035293225.1 Candidatus Manganitrophaceae bacterium | reverse complement strand
GTTTTTGGAATGCGCAGTTTCCGGACCGGAGAAAATTCGGCCGAATCGGCGCTCGCGGCCTACGGCGATATACGCGACCAGATCGCGGCCCGGGGGAAGGTGGAGGCAAAAACGACGGTGGACCTCTCGAGCAAAATCGACGGCCGCGTCAAACTCCTTCCGGTCAAGGAGGGAGAATTCGTCAAAGAGGGGGCCGTGGTGATAACGTTGGATGACGCCTACGCCAAGGCCTCGGTGGCTCAGGCGCGCGCGGAATTAAAGGACGCCCAACTGAAGTATGCGCGCGCCGGCAGGCTCTTCGACACAAAAGCGGTCCCCCAGGCTCAGCTCGAAGAAGCGGAGTCCCGGTTCGATCTCTCGAAAGCGCAGTTGGAAAGGGCGCTGGCGCTTTTGGAGGACATGCATATCGCCTCTCCCATTTCCGGAAAAGTGATCGACAAATACCGGGAGGTCGGGGAGTCGGTCAAGGCGGGCGCTCCGATTCTGACGGTCGCCGATGTTTCGGCGGTCCGCGTCCGGGCCGAAATCGATGAGGACGATATCGGCGCTCTGGCGCTGGGACAGGAAGCGACGATCACTTCCGACGCCTATCCCTCCCGCGTCTTTCACGGAAAGGTGGTGGAGATCGGGGAAGAGGTCGGAAAACGGTCGATCCAGATCGAAGACCCTTCTAAAATCACGGACACAAAAGTATTGGAAGCCAAAATCGATCTGGCGGAGCGAGAAGCCTTTAAGCTCGGGATGACGGTCGATATCAAGATCGACGTTGTTCGCCGGGATCATGTCTTGAAGATTCCCCGCCGGGCGATCCGGCAAGACGACGGCGGCCCGTTCGTCGTCGTCTTAAAGAACAACCGCCGCGAGGTCCGCCGGGTGGTCCTCGGCGCGGTCGATCCGTGGGACGCCGAAATCCGCAGCGGCCTCCTAGAGAACGAAAAAGTGGCCCTTCCATGACCCCAAAAAGGCAGGAGAGGCCCCTGCGCCTACGGGGCGGCCTCCCCAACGATTCAACAGATGCTCCGTTCGCCCTGAGCCCCTCGACGTAGTTCAGGACAGGCTTGTCGAAGGGAGAACGGAAGGTTTTGAAATAAGTTCTAGACGCCGGCGGGGCCTCTTAAGAAGCGGCGACACAGACCCGGTCTTTCCCCTTCTCCTTGGCGGCGTACATCGCCGCGTCGGCTTTCCGGATTAAAAGGCGCCCTCCCTTGCTGTTCGAGAATTGATATCCCACATGCTCCTTCAGCGAAGCGAGGCCGATGCTGCAGGTGAGCCGCCCCTCAATCGGGAGGGAGCGTTCTTTAGAATGGAGCGGGACCGTTGAGAATGGAAATTTCTTGACCGTTTCGCGAATTCTCTCCGCCACCTGGACCGCCTCTTTCAGCGTCGTCTGAGAAAAAACGATCACGAATTCGTCGCCCCCGTATCGGGCCGTCGTCGCCCCCTTTCCGGGGACGACCTCTCTTAGGATATTTCCGACCTCCTGAAGAACGCGGCTCCCGGTAAGATGCCCGAACGCGTCGTTGACCGCTTTAAAGTGATCCATGTCCATAAAGAGAAGGACCAGATCCTGCTGGCCCTGCTTGGCTTGCCGGACCTCCTGATCCAGTTTGAGATGAAAATACCGATCATTGTAAAGACCGGTGAGCCCATCCCGCTTGGCCATTTCGACGTGCCTGCGGGCGTTGAGGACGTTCTGGATAAGCGTCGAGGTATATCCCGCGAAAATCTCCAAAAGGAGGAGCTCTTCCTCCGAAAAATTCTCCTTTTCTTTTCGATTCACCAACTCGATCACGCCGCAAACCGACCGCTCCACGATAATCGGCGCGCAGATGATCGACCGGGTCTGGAACCGGCTGATCTGGTCTATTTTGGAATAAAATACTTTATCCCGTTTGACATTCTTGCTCAGGTACGGCCTGCCGGTGATGTACGCCGTCCCGACGATCCCGGTGGGGGCCGGAAGCCGAAGGCCGAGAAGTTTTGAGGAGCCGGCGCCGAAACAAGCGACGAAAATCAGTTCATGGCGCTCCGGCCCCTCCTTTTTTTTTAGGGGGTCGTCCAATAAAATAGAACCCGCCTCCGATGGAACAAATTGATTCGCTTTTCGGAGAATCTCCTTCAACATTCGATCAAGGTCCGGCTCATCCGGCCGCAGCCGTTTCCTCCGCCGCTCGCGGCTTAAAAGAACATTCAGATGACGATTATCCAAAATGTGTATTTTCATCGCGAACCCAAATACATCCTTAAAAGACGGCCGGCGAAAAAGCGGACGGCGAGTCGATTAAATCCGCTTGACAATTCAACAAAAAAAAGATAGTTTCCTGGAGGTGAAGCTCCCCGCCTTAAACGGCGCGGACGCTTCGGCCCGAGAAGATAAAAAACCTTTTTGTATTTGCGCGCTCACATGGCTGTCTTAAGAAAAACACCGTGGATGTTGATCTTCTTCGTTCTCGTGGGAGGCCTCTTGGGAGGGCTGATGGGAGAGGTCCTGCTCCTCCTCTCCCCCTCCGGCTTTTTAAGGGACGTTTTTTCCAAAAGTTACGAGCTCGGGATCATCCCCCCCTTTACATTCGACCTCCATCTGCTCACTTTTACCATCGGCTTTACCTTTCGAATCAATCTCCTGAGCCTCCTCGGAATCATCCTTGGAATCTACA
>DATDON010000108.1:0-7115 GCA_035293225.1 Candidatus Manganitrophaceae bacterium | reverse complement strand
CGCGCCTGGGTTGTCGAGAACGTTCTTGAATTGCCGGCCCTGGCGAAGAGGCTTCCCTATCCGGTGGTCTTGAAACCGAGATGGTCTTCCTATTGGCGGGGGGACCGGATGATCCCGGGGGGAGGGGCGGCGTACGTCTTTGGGCCGGACGAACTCCTCATGAAGTATCACCAAATTCATGCGTCGGTCCCCTATCCGTTGATTCAAGCCTTTGTTCAGGGAAAAGGATACGGGATTTACGCGCTGTTTGAACACGGGAAGCCGAGATATCTTTTCGCCCACGAGCGGATTCGCGATCTCCGTCCGACCGGCTCCGGGAGCGTCCTAAGACGGAGCGTCGCGCCCGATCCTCTCCTCACGGAGTACGCCGTGACCCTTTTGGAAGCGGTTCAGTGGCATGGGGTGGCGATGGTGGAGTTTAAATGGGACCGCGGGCGTTCCGCGCCGGTCTTGATGGAGATCAACGGACGTTTTTGGAATTCGCTTCCGCTCGCCGTCGCGGCCGGGGCCGACTTCCCGAGATTTCTCCTGGAGATGGAGATGGGAAAACTTCCGATGGATCCGCCCCCCTACGAGGTCGGTCTCCTCTGTCGATGGCTTCTCGGCGATTGCCGTCATCTTTTGGAGGTTTTTCGGGGGGCGCCGAAGGGGTGGCCGGCCCCTTTTCCGGGACGATGGGAGACCCTTCGGGCGTTCTTAAAATTTGATCGGCGCGGAATGGTTTATGACACCTTTCGTTGGGACGATCCGCTCCCCGAACTGATCGAATGGCTTCACTTTGCGCTCTCAAAGGCGCCGCGCCGTCTCGGGTCGGGGAAGAAGGGAATTTTTAAAAATGCAAAATCGGTTTAAGGGAGCGCTTCATCTTCACAGCGTTTTTTCAGACGGGGAATTGGCCCTGGAAGCGTTGAAAGAGCGCTTCAAAGCGAGAGGGTTCGATTTTTTGGCGATGAGCGATCACGCCGAGATGACGACGCCGGAGAAAATGGAGGGGTATGTTTCCCGATGCCGCAGCCTCTCCGATGACGCGTTTTTGGTCATTCCGGGATTGGAGTTCGCTTATCCTTCCGCCTTCGCCCCCGGCTCGGGCCGCCTTCATCTCCTCGGTTTCGGGCTCGAGCGGCTCGAGCGGGAAGAGCGTCCCGGCCCGATGATCGATGCGATTCACCGAATGGGAGGGGTGGCCGTCTTGGCGCATCCTTATCCTCTTCACTATCCGGATTACGCTCAGATCCTGGGATCATTAGACGGGCTCGAGCTTTGGAACACCAAGTATAACGGCCGGTTCGCCCCCGCCCTTTGGAATTACCGCCTCCTTCAGGAAGCGAGAAAACTCCGGCCCGGAATCTTCGGTTTTTACGGGATCGATTTCCATTGGGAGGCGCAGTATGACCGATTGGAAGTGTGGGTCGAAGCGGAACGCTTGACGGCCCCGCTCATTCTGGAAGGGCTGTCGAAAGGCGCCTTTTACGCCGAAAAAGAGGGGACGATTCTGACTTCGGACGGAAGATTGACCCGTTCCCAAGAGGTCTCCTTCGCCAGGGTGGAGCGGGTTTATCGAATTTGGAGAAAACTGGTCTCAGGAGGGGGGCGCCCTTTTAAAATGTTCGGCATGAAGATACCGCAGCGGTTAAAGGCGATGGCGCGAAAAATTTTGTAGAGGTCTCCATGATTCAGGGAAAAGAGATCATCTGTTTTGCGAACGATTGGGATGGGGAACCGTTGAGCAAGAAACATATTATGAGACGGCTGGCGCGTCGGAATCGGATTCTCTGGGTCGACTCGATCGGGAATCGAAGCCCTAAAATGAACCGGAGGGATATGACGCGGCTCTTCAAAAAGATAAGAGCGTTCTTGAGAGGAGCCCGACAGGCGGAAGAGAACCTGTATGTTTTCTCTCCCGTCATGATTCCGTTTTACCGTTCAAATTGGCTTCGGAAAATCAATCGGGCGATCCTGGCGTGGATGTTGCGGCGTCAGATCAGGGCGTTGGGGTTTTCAAGCCCGATCACCTGGACCTTCGCCCCTTCTTCCGCCGACGTGGTCGGGCGCCTCGGCGAGCGAAAAGTGATCTATCATTGCGTCGATGAGTTTTCGGCCTTTTCCGACGCCCCTCGAACGGCCATTCAACAGATGGAGGAGACCCTTCTTCAAAAGGCCGATCTCGTGATCGTCTCCGCGGCGACCCTTCTGGAAAGCAAGCGAAAGCGCCATCCCAACGTTCATCTGGTCCGTCACGGGGTCGATTATGATCATTTCAAGAAGGCGCTCGATCCGGAGACGCCGCTCCCTTCCGATGTGGCCTCCCTCCCCCGGCCGATCATCGGTTTTCACGGGCTGATCGCCGATTGGGTCGATCTTTGCTTGATTCGGAAGATGGCGCTGGCGCATCCGGAATGGTCGATCGTTCTGTTGGGCGGCGCCCTTTCCGATTTGTCTCAGATCGAGGGGTTGAAAAATGTTCATCGGTTGGGGAAGCGTCCCTATGAAGCGCTGCCGGCTTATTGCAAGTCGTTTGATGTTGCGATTCTCCCTTTCGTCGTCAATACATTAACCCGGTTCGCCAATCCCCTCAAGTTGCGCGAGTATCTCGCGGCGGGATTGCCGGTGGTGGCGACGGACCTTCCGGAGGTCCGAAGCTTGAAGGGGGAGATTCGGATCGGCTTTGGCCACGCCGATTTTATTGAACAGGTGGTCGATCTCTTAAAAAGCGGAAAAACCGGACCTTCCCCCGAGCGCTCCATCATGATGGAGAAAGAGAGCTGGGATGAGAAGGTCGAAACGCTCTCGGCGCTCGTCGAAGCGGTCCTTGCCCCGGCGCCGGAGGTTTCCCTTCGATTGGGAGCCGAGCCGGGAGGGGCGCGCCGGTCGGCGTTCGGGGAGTCCGACCGCGCCGGCTGTTGAAGGGGATGGATGGGACAGATGGGTTTTCAACAGTTCGCCCTTAAAATCCGGAGAAGAGAAGGATCTTTTTATAAGAGCCTTTATTCGTTGGCTCTTCGGGCGCGGCATGTCGAATGCCCCGTGATGATCCCGCTCCATAGGCTTTTATATTACGAGCGGCGATTCCGGAAATCGTTCTGGCATTATCTCAAAAGGGTTTTTTATTATGAGCCCCTTTTCAAGAGTGTCTGCAAGGAGGTCGGGAGGAAATTTAGATTGATCAACGGGATCCCTCTGATCGAAGGGCATCTCGATATTTATATCGGCCAAAACGTGACCGTGAACGGCATTACGACCCTCAGCGGGGCGACGGTCTGTGAAAAGCCGGCCCTTTATGTCGGAGACGGCTCTTATATCGGCTATCAGGTGATGATTTCGGTGGGGCCCTGCGTTAAAATCGGCCGGCACGTGTTAATCGCGGATCGCGTCAGCCTCATCGGATATGACGGGCACCCGCAAGATCCGGTCCAACGGTTGAGGCGCCTTCCCGCGCCGAAGGAAAATGGCCTCCCGATCGTTATCGGGGACAATGTCTGGATCTGTTCGAATGCGACCGTGCTGAAGGGGGTGACCATCGGAGAAGGCGCCATTGTCGCCGCTCAGTCGGTCGTGACGGCCGATGTCCCTCCCCATACGGTCGTCGCCGGAAACCCCGCCCATGAAGTGAAAAGACTGACCGCTTCATCCGGTCCCCCTTTGTAGGAAGGGAGAATCGGAAAGACGGTATTTTGGAAATAAGCGCTTAGAAAGAGGCGAAGCCTGTCGCGATTCCGGGACAGGCTCGGAGTTTGAGGCGAGAGATGATTCACCGACCCCTGGCCGCCCGTACGGCGGTTTTCCGCCGGCCGGGCGCGATCGCGTCCACCCCCGCTGAGGAAACGTCGCATCTCACGCGTCTCCGATCTTTGATCAGATCGGAGCAAAAAACGCGTTGGAAGGCGTTTGGTTTTTCGCAAGAATGGTCCTTTGATCTCCGGCCGGTCGAAGCGGAAGGGGAAAACGCGACGAAATATCTGGCGGCCTTTTTTTCCAAGAGCGGCGCGCCGCAAAAAAAGGTTTTTGTAAAGCAATACCATCACCCAGAAATCGGCCGCCGGACCGTTGAAAATGAATTCCAAGGGCTATTGATCGCCCACCGCGCCTTCAAGGACGCCGGCGCATTTAGGGCGCCGCAACCCTACAGCCGGCTTTTGGACGAAAAAATTATTTTCATGGAACACTGTCCCTCGTTCAACCTTAAGAAGCGCTTGTTCGATTCCCTCCGGTTTTCCCGTTTTGTTTTTTCCAAAGAGGAAAAAGAGGCGATCTCGCGGAAAATCATGGAGGCGGCGGCGTTGCTCGCTTCCTTCCAAAATATCCCCGCGGCCAGCCATCCGACCGATAAAAATGAAACCGCGGAAGGAGCCCTTTTCCGGTACCAGAGACAATTCATCGGTCATCTGGAGCATTGCCGACAGGTCGGATTTCCCGAAGCGCTGCTGCGGCGGATCGAATCCTATGTCTTGAAAAACCTGCGGACGGCGTCGCGCGCTTCGTTTTATTTAAATCCGTCCCTTTCCGAAGTCGTCCTTCAACACTCCGATTTCGCTCCCTGGAACCTCCTGGTGGGGGAAAAACATCTTTATCTCACCGACTTCCAAAACTTTACGGTCGGGCTTTCTTGTTACGATCTCGCCTTTTTTTATACCGCTTTGGGCCTTCTCGGCCGATATCGCACGTTGAATCGGTTTTTTTTGTCCCGACTGCAGTCGCTTTTTCTGGAGACGTTTATGGAGCGGAGGGGAAGGCCCCTCTCCCTTTTTAAAACGTTTCAAATCATGCACATGCTCTACTTCGTCGGAGCGGGCCTACATACTTATAAGGGATTATTTTACGAGTCCCTTTATGCGGTTCCCTTTCGGTCTTTTATGACGGATTGGTTTAACAGGAATTTGGAGTAACGGCGCGAGCGCCGGCCCGACCATGACGGAGCGGATCTTAATCATCGATGATGAGCCCAATATCCTGATCACCCTGGAGGAAATTCTCCGGCAAGAGGGATATCAGACGGAATCGGCCCAAAGCGGAAAGGCGGCCCTCGAGAAATTGCGCCATCGTTCGTACGATTTGGTCATCATCGATCAACGGCTTCCCGACATGGCCGGCCTCGATATTCTGGCGGAAATTCAGAGGACGCGGCCTTCCGCCGCCGCGATTCTTTTGACCGGCCACGCCTCCCTCGACGCCGCCATCGAGGCGCTCCGGAGGGGCGCTTCGGACTACCTCCTGAAACCGTGTCATCCGGAAGAACTGAGGTGGTCGGTCAAGCAGGCGCTTGATCGGAAACGGGTGTCCGAGACGGCGCAATTCCAAAAAAAGATGGAGCTTCTCTATCAAGTCGGACGGTCGATCGCCGGAGAGACCCGTCTCGACGTTTTTTTGAAGACGTTGGTCGAAAAATTGTGTGAGGTGTTGGAATCGTCGCGAGGTTTTATCCTTTTACCCGCCGAAGACGAAGAGGCGTTGGTCCTGGAGGCGTCGAATATTCCTTTTGACCGGCCTTTGAGGCTCCCTTTCAAAAAGGAAACGGCGCTTTATGACGCTTTGATGGAGGGGAAAGAGGTCGCCGTCGCCGATCCTAAAAAAGACCGGCGCCTCCCGCCCCTCTTGCGGCGGCTTCCTCTTCAATCCCTTTTGATCGTTCCGATGATCCTCCGGGGAAAATTTTTGGGGATTCTCTCGGTCGATTCCGGACGCGCTCGGTACGATTTCACCGAATCGGACATCAAATTAACCCGCTTTTTAGCCGATCAGGCGGCGGTCGGGATCGAAAACATCCGGAGCCGGGAGCATCTCCGGCGTTTGTCGCTCAAGGTCCTCTCCGCCCAAGAAGACGAGCGAAAGCGTATTTCACACGAACTGCACGACGCGACCGGTCAGGCCCTTTTGGCTTTAAAGCTCCACCTTGAAATGCTGGCCGAGCAGATCCCGTCTGAAATGAAAAGCCAACGGGAGGAAATTTCCGAAGCGCATGCGATCGCGATTCAAGCGATCGAAGAGATCAGACGGCTCGTGGCCGACCTGAGACCGCCCAAGTTGGACGACCTCGGATTGCTCCCGACCTTGAGAGGGGTGATCAAGGATTTTTCGAGAAAATTCAGAATCGAGACGAGACTCAAAAAGGTCAAGCTCTATCGACGGCTTCCCTCCGATCTGGAGACGGCGCTTTACAGGATTTTTCAGGAGGCGTTGACCAACGCGGCCAAACACGCCAAGGCGACCGAGATCTCCATTTCACTGGAACGGGTCGAACACCAGGTCATCGCCACGATCGCGGACAATGGAATCGGATTCGACCCGGCGGCGCTCTCCCGAAAAAGGGGGCGCCGCTTCGGGCTTGCCGGCATTCAAGAGCGGGTCGATCTGATGGGGGGGAGTTTTAAAATCGTCTCCAGAAAGGGGAAGGGGACCGAATTACGGGTGGAGCTTCCGATCCCCGCCGCGGCCCGAAAACCGGAACGTGCGCCCGTTCTCCACCCGATGTGAGAGAGATTGGTATCCCATGGCGAAAATTCGGATTCTTTTGGCGGACGATCATACCCTCATGCGACAGGGGATGCGGAAGCTTTTGGAGTCGGAAGAGGATATTGAGATCGTCGATGAAGCGGGGGACGGACTGGAGAGCGTTCACAAAGCGGAACAGCTCCGTCCCGATGTGGCGGTCCTGGACTACGCGATGCCGGGTCTTTCGGGGCCGCAGGCGGCGATTCGGATCAAGCAGATCGATCCCCACGCGAAGATCATCATCCTGACGATGCACGAAGACGAGGAGTATGTGGAAGAGGCGCTCGGCGCGGGCGCCTCCGGCTATATCCTCAAAGACGCGGCGTCTCACGAACTCCTCACGGCGATCCGCTCCGTCTTTCGGGGGGAGACCTACCTTTCCCCCAAGATTTCGAAGAGGATCGTCAACAGCTATTTAAAATATTCCAAACGCCGGGCCGAACCGAAAACCCCGTACGAGCGGCTGACCATCCGGGAGCGGGAGGTCCTCCGGCTTCTCGCGGAGGGACATTCCGCGAAGGGAATTTCAACCCTTCTCGACATCCAGCCCAAAACGGTCGACGCGCACCGGGGCAATTTAATGAAAAAGCTGGGGCTCCATACCCGTTCCGACCTGATCAAATACGCCA
>DATDON010000107.1:0-4107 GCA_035293225.1 Candidatus Manganitrophaceae bacterium | reverse complement strand
CCCGCCGGTCCGCATGACCGCGCCGGTGAGGGGGGCCAGACCGATCTTCTCGGCCGGCTCATAGACGCTTCCGGTTCGGACCATCGCGTCGAGATGAATGAGGGGAAGCTCGTGGTCTTCCTTCAAATAGAGGATCATCCCGTTCGATAAGACCCTCCGCTCCGCCTTCGCCGGTCGGAATTGGGGAGGGGGGAAGGTCATCGTCCTTGGATTGTTCTCGACGACGGAGGGGGTCGGCGCGTCGGCGGACAAAGAGGGGGAGGCGAAAAAACCCGAAAATAAAATTAAAATGAAAATAAGCGGTCGCTTCATCGGACGGCCTCCTTCTCCACGGGAAGAGTGGACCCCTTTTCGGCCATGCCCTCGGTCGGTTCCGGAGCGGGCGCTCTTTTGACCAGCGTCGCCACGGTCCGGTTCGTTTTTTTAAAATATCGATTCGCCACCCGCATGACATCGTTGCCGGTGACCTTGGCGATGGCCTCCCGGTTCTGAAGGATATATCGCCAGTTTCCGGCGACCGCCTCGAAATAAGCGAGCTGTCCCGCCATTCCGCTGTTCGACCGGAGGGAGCGGACCAAGGCGGCGTCGAGTTGTGTGATCACTTTTTCCATCTCCTGAGGGGTCGGCGGCTCCGATTTCAGCCGGTCCAGCTCCGCGTAGATCGCCTCCTCCACCTCTTGCGTCGTGTGGGGGAAGCGCGGGGTCGCCGAAACGGTGAAGAGATTGGGATAGCGGGCGCCCGGGGTTCCGGAGCCGCTGGAGACGCTCACGGCGACCTTCTTTTTTTCGACCAGGTTTTTATAGAGCCGGGAGGTCCTTCCTTGAGAAAGGAGGGAGTCGATCACGTCGAAAACGGCGTCGTCGGGATCGAAGAGGCTCGGCTTGTGGTATCCGATCACCACGTGGGGATTGGCGTCGTCCTCCACCTCCACCCGCCGCTCTCCGAGCTGCGGTGGCTCCTCCGTGACGACCGGCGCGGGAGAAGGCCCCGCCGGAATCGCGCCGAACGATTTCTCCAAAAGAGGGAGCGCCTCGGCCGGATTGAAATCGCCGACCAGGGCGATCACGACGGCGCCGGGGGTGTAATAGCTCTTGAAAAAGGCGGCGGTTTTTTCGGCGGAGAGGGACCGGACGTCCGAAGGCCATCCCAATGTAGGATAACCGTACGGGTGCGCGACGAAGGCCGCCGAGAGGAACGCCTCATAGAGCTTGCCGGTCGGGTTGGTCTCGACGCTCCGGCGACGCTCCTCCAGGACGACCTCCCGCTCCTTGTAAAATTCCCGAAGGACGGTGGTCGCCATCCGGTCCGACTCGACCGCGATCCAGAGGGGGAGCCGGTTGGAGGGGAGGCTTACGACGTACGAGGTCACATCCCGCCCGGTGGAGGCGTTGAAGCCGACCGCTCCGTTCCGGTTATAGATTTCGCCCAGCTCGTTCGGGACGACCCACTTTTTTCCCTCCTCTTCCAGCGCCTTAAAATTCTCCTTTAACGTTTTCAGCCGGCCGGAATCGGCGTTCGGCCCTTTCGATTCCTCCCGGAGGATCTCCCGGTTGAGTTTTTCCATCTCCTCCAGGATCACCTTTTCCTCTTCATAATTGGAGGTCCCGAGCCGCTCGGTCCCTTTAAACGCCATGTGCTCATAAAGATGGGCCACGCCGGTGATCCCGCTGTACTCATTCACGGAGCCGACCTTATAGGTGATCTGAAACGAGAGAATCGGCGCCTGATGGCGCTCGACCATCAACACCTTGATCCCATTGGAGAGGGCGCGCTCCACCACCCGGTCGGCCAGGGTCTGGGCCCCAACCGATCCCGCCAAAAGATGGATTAAAATGACGATGGTCACGATTTTTTTCACGAAGACTCCCTGAAAAATAAGGTTGAGGTTCAGGAGATGTATTATCTAAAAATCCGCTTCAAGTCGCTCACCGTTTCGGCGAAGAAATCGGGGCTCGCCGATATCAGTTCCTCGACGTTTCCAAGCCCGTAGCCGACGGCGCACGATTTCACCCCCGCAGCCCGCGCGGCGGTCAGATCGTTTAGCGTGTCGCCGATCATGACCGCTTCGTCGGGGGTGATGTCCAGATATTCCAGCGCCCTGAAAATCATCTCGGGATGGGGTTTGAGGTTCACGATAGGCTCCGCCCCCAAGATGATGTCGAAATGGCTCCGGACATTCAACCCGTCCATGATCTTGGTGGTATAGAGGAGCGGTTTGTTGGTCACCACCGCCTTCTTCTTATGGCGGAAGTGTTGGAGCGTCTCCTCCATTCCGGGGTAAAGCTCGGTTTCATCCAGGAGGTGCTTGAGGTAGTGCCCCTCAAAAATTTCGAGCGCCCGATCGGCCCAATCGGGATCGGCGCTCTTGACCGTGTCCAAAAGGAGCCGCCGGATCCCATTCCCGACATAGCCGTAAATGACTTGGGGCGATATTTCCGGAAGCCCCAGGTCGCGGAAAGTGAGGTTCACCGAGTCGGCGATATCTTTCCGGGAATCGATCAGCGTCCCATCGAGATCAAAGATCAAAAGGGAGACCGGGTTCATCGATTCCTTATTTCATCTGGAAATGGAAACATCGTAACAAGAAGACCCACTTATTTTGAATACTATAGGGGAAACGGGCGCGTTTTTCAACCCCGGATTCAAAGCCCTTATCTCCACAAATCGGCGCCGTCGATAAAACCGACCTGGTCGAGAAAAATCGGATAAAAGATATTGATTTATCGGATGATTGAAACGGAACACAAAAATAAGGGATAATAAAAGGCGGATCTTAGGGTGTTTATTTGAGGTTAGGCATATTACAGATTATGGACCTGAATCAGGCTACACTACGGTTATAGATGTTGAAGCATGTTCGGGATTCTGTCGAGAACTCAGACTCAAGCAGGCTGTAAAAAGCGATCGATAGGCAAAGTTCCCTTTATTCATACATAGAAGAAGAGGTTATCGATGAAACGTCTGCGTGTCTTTTCCGTTGTTTTTTGCGCGGCCCTGACCGTCGGCTTTTTTAACTCAGCGAGGGCCGACGAACCCCAACCGCATCCAGGCGGCCCGTCTGAAAAGATCGGGGAGGTTCATTTTCTGACCTCCTGCGGCGCAGAGGCCCAGAAGCGGTTCGATCGCGCCGTCGCCCTCCTCCACTCGTTCTGGTATGAGGAATCGGAGAAGGCCTTCCGCGCCGCCGCCGAGGCCGAGCCGGCCTGTGCGATGGCCTATTGGGGGATCGCGATGAGCAACTTTCACCCCCTCTGGGCCCCCCCCACCCCGGCCGAGCTGGCCCGCGGGCGCGAGGCCCTGGAAGAGGCGAAACGTCATCCTCCCAAGAGCGAGCGGGAACGGGATTATCTCGCGGCGATTGAAAGTTTCTACAGAGACGCGGAGACCCTCGACCATCGGACCCGCGCCCTGGCCTATGAAAAGGCGATGGAGCGGCTTGCCGGTAAACATCCGAACGACCGGGAGGCCGCGATCTTTTACGCCCTGGCGCTGGATGGGACCGCCCTCCCGACCGACAAGAGCTATGCCAACCAGAAGAAGGCCGGGGAGATACTAACCAAGATATTCGAAAAGGCCCCGGATCACCCCGGTGTGGCGCATTACATCATTCACAGCTACGACTATCCGCCGCTTGCGCGCCTCGCCCTTCCCGCCGCCCGGCGTTACGCCAAGATCGCCCCCTCCTCCCCGCATGCCCAACATATGCCCTCCCACATCTTCACCCGTCTGGGCCTCTGGAAGGAGGCGATCGAGTCGAACCTCGCCTCCGCGGCTGCGGCCAAGGCGCACGTGGAAAAGAAACAACCGGGGGCGGCCTCGTTCGAGCAGCTTCACGCGATGGACTATCTGATGTACGCCCATCTGCAGCTCGGCCAGGACGGCGAGGCGAAACGGACGCTGGATGAGATCAGACGGATGGATCAGGTGGACAACCCCTCGTTCGTCTCGGCCTACGCCTTTGCGGCGGTCCCCGCCCGCTGGGCCCTGGAGCGGCGTAATTGGGCCGAGGCAAGCGCACTGACGCCCCAGCCTGCAAGTTTTCCTTGGGGCAGACACCGCGCCTCCGAGGCGATCATCCACTTCGCGCGGGCGCTCGGCCTCGCCCG
>DATDON010000106.1:0-15653 GCA_035293225.1 Candidatus Manganitrophaceae bacterium | reverse complement strand
AAGATTTGCTGAGATGGCTGACTTCGACGACGTGATGTCCCATACCCCGTTTTTCAGGCGCCTTCCATAGATGTCTTCCTTTAATATATCACAACCGGCGGCCGGATCGCGGTCTTTCCTTCATTTCGGCTCTTGCGATTTCCCGTGATATTTGTTATTTATAAGCCTGGCCTGAAAGGGGGGCCTCGCATGAATGATCGGAAAAAAATAATCGTCGTCGGTTTTTTATGCGGCGCCCTGCTCGCCGGCTGCGCGGGGAGCGGCGCGAAGTCGGACCTCTTGTCGCTGATGGGAGTGGATGAAAAGATCACCGAGTCCTCGGATGAAGGGGTTGAAAACATCTACGACGCGATGACTCTCCTCAAGCGGGGGGAGGCCTATTATGTGAAGGAGGAGTATGACGCCGCCTCCGAAGAGTATCGGCGTTTTTTAGAGCTTCACCCTTTTCACCGGATGGCCGCGTTCGCGCAATACCGGCTTGGGCTCAGTTTTTACAGCCAGATGGACTCCCGCGACCGGGATCCGGAGCCGATGGAGAAGGCGATGGCCGCCCTGCGAACGCTGGTCGACCGCTATCCTCAAAGCCTCTACGTCGAGGAGGCGCGGGAAAAGATCGCCGAATTGACGCGCCGCCGGGCGGAGCGGGAGTTCGATATCGGACTTTTTTACTACAAGAATGAGGCTTATCCGGCGGCGATTTCGCGGTTTAAAAAGGCCTTGGAGCCGGAAGGGAAGGGGGCGCTCGCCGAAAAGACCCTTTATTATCTCGCCCTCTCCTACGACGCGGCGGGGCGGCGCGAAGAGGCGAGAGCGACTTTTGAAAAATTGCGAACGGAGCATCCCGGCTCTCCTTACGCGCGCAAAAGCGAACGGAAGCGGACCGAATGGGACGGGGCTTTCTCCGGCGCTTAAAGGCCTCTCCATGACCTTCGGGGAATGGTTTCCGGAAGAACGGAAACCGATGACCTTCGGGGAATGGTTTCCGGAGAAGCGGAAACTATGCGGTATTATCCCATTTTTTTGAATCTGAAAAACCGGCGCGTGGTGGTCGTGGGGGGGGGCGCGGTCGCCGAGCGAAAAACGGCCTCCCTTTTAAAAGCGGGGGCCGAAGTGACGGTGGTGAGCCCGGAGATGACCCCGCGGCTGGCCGCCTGGGCCGACAAAAACAAGATCGTCGCGGTTCATCGGCCCTACCGGCGCGGTGACTTGAAGCGGGCCGTCCTCGCCTTCGCGGCGACCGACAACCCCCGGGTGAATCAAGCGGTCGCGAGGGAGTCGATTCAAAAAAAGATTTGGGTCAACGTGGCCGACCGGTCCGCTCCGGCCGACTTCATTCTCCCGGCCCTCTACGCCAAAGGGGGCCTGGTAATCGCGGTCTCCACCGGCGCGCAAAGCCCGGCGCTGGCGAAGGCGATCCGGGACGATTTGAAGAAACGCTTTCCCGCCGGCTCGCCCTCCGCCGCGAAAGAATTGGCGCGCCTCAAGAAGGCGCTCATCGAAAAAAAAGCGCCGCCGGCGTTGCGAAAAGAAATCTTGACCCGTTTGGCCCGGTTCGACGGAGAGGGGCTTTCCCGTCGGGAGCGGGAGAAGGGATGGGGGCGCCTCTTGAAAGAGGCCGGCTTAAAGGGGATCGATCCAAAAGCGCTCTTCTCCTTCGTGTTCGGCTCCTCCGGATGAAATCAAGGGGTGATGAAATGGAAAAAAAAGGGCTTCCCTGGGAGAAGCTGAAGACCTACTCGATTCAAAACCGGCCGAGCAAGGTCCGGAAAGAAGACCTCGCCTCCCCCCTCCCCGACGGCGCCGGCGTGAAGGAGTTCCTCGGCGCCCTTCCGAACATTTTGGCGGCGAAAGACCTTCGTGAAGTCATCGCGGCGATGGCTGCGGCGCATCGCCGGGGGAAGGGGATCGTCCTCGCGATGGGGGCGCACGTCATTAAAGTCGGCCTCAACCCGCTCATCATCGATTTGATGGAGCGGGGAATCGTCTCCGCCGTCGCGCTCAACGGCGCGGGGATCATCCACGACTTTGAGCTCGCCTACATCGGGCAGACCTCCGAGGATGTCGCCGCCGAACTGGAAGACGGCTCCTTCGGAATGGCAGAGGAGACCGCCGCCGTTCTGAACGGGGCGATCGCGAAGGGGGTCGCGGAGGGGATCGGAATCGGCGAGGCGGTCGGGAAACGGATCCTGGCCGGGAATTATTCCTTTTCGCAATACTCAATTTTGGCGGCGGGAGCGCGCCTCGGCGTTCCGGTGACCGTCCATGTGGCGATCGGAACCGACATCATCCATATGCACCCGTCGGCCGACGGGGCGGCGATCGGGGAGGGGTCGCTCAGGGACTTCCGGCTTTATACGGAAACGGTCGCCGATCTGGAGGGAGGGGTTTACCTCAACGTCGGCTCGGCGGTCCTCCTTCCGGAGATTTTTTTGAAAGCGCTCGCCGTCGCCCGGAATCTCGGCCGGACCGTCCAAAACTTTACGGTGGTCAACATGGATTTTATCCAGCATTACCGCCCCCTCACCAACGTGGTGAAAAGGCCGACGCAGAAGCATGGAAAGGGATACGCCTTGACGGGGCATCATGAAATCATGTTTCCCCTCCTCGTGGCCGGTCTCCTGGCCGAACTGAAACAATGAAGAAATTGCAGCCGTTGGCGGCCCTCCGGAAAAAGATCCGCCCCCTTCAGAAGGAGGGTCGAAAAGTCGTCTTCACGAACGGCTGCTTCGACCTTTTGCACGTGGGGCATGTCCGTTATCTGGCCAAGGCGCGGGCGCTGGGGGATTGTCTCGTCGTCGCGGTCAACTCCGACGCGTCGGTCCGGCGGCTGAAGGGGGCGGCCCGTCCGATCACGCCGGAGCGGGAGCGGTTGGAGGTCTTGGCGGCCCTCTCCTCCGTCGATTTTTTGATCTTGTTCAAAGAGGCGACCCCCCAAAAAGTGATCGACGCGTTGTCGCCCGACATCCTGGTCAAAGGGGGGGATTGGGCGATCAACGAGATCGTCGGGAAAGAGGCGGTGGAAAGAAGAGGGGGCCGGGTGGTTCGAGTCAAAACGGTCGCCGGCGCCTCCACCTCCAACATCATCAAGCGGATATTAAAAAGGTTCGCCTCCTGACGTCCACCCTATAAGTATGTTAAAATAAAACCTCCATGCTGAACCAACTTCAATCTTCTCTCTTCATCCCGATCTTTCAGGCGATCGCGGCGGGAGAGCGGAAAATTAAAACAAGCGGCCTTTGGGGATCATCGGAGGCCTTTTTTTTGTCCCGGATCGCCCGGGAGGGGCGATCTTTTTGTCTTGTCGCCCCCTCCTACGCTCAGGCGGAGCGGATGGTTCAGGAACTCCGCTTTTTCTTGAACACGCCCGGCGCTCCGGGCGGCGCCGCGCCGGAGCTTCTTTTCTTCCCGCCGTGGGACATCCTTCCTTATGAGCCTTCCACCCCAAGGCCCGATTGGATCGCCCAGCGTCTGAACGCCCTTCACCGGCTGGCCCGGAATCCGTCCGCCTGCGTGGTCACCTCGGTGGAGGCCTTTCTGCAAAAGGTCGTGTCGAAAAGCTTTCTTCTCGAAAAAACGGAAACGCTCCGCGAGGGAGAAGAGATCTCCAGGGAGGCGCTTATTGAACGGCTTTATCAGAAGGGATACGAAGTGGTGGGGAATGTCACCCAGCCGGGCGAGCTGGCGTTCCGGGGGGGGATTGTCGATCTCTTTGCGCCGACGCTGCCGAACCCCGTCCGGATCGAATTCTTCGGCGATCAGGTCGAATCGCTCCGGACGTTCGATCCCGACTCTCAAAAATCGATCGCTCCGATCGATTCGGTCGAGATTATTTTGGGCCGGGAGAACCTCTTTGATCCCAACTTCCACCGGATTCCTTTCTCGGACCACCTTTCCCCCGGCGCGCTTCTTGTTTTTGACGAGCCGGACGAGGTCATCCAAAAAGGGAAACGTTTTAAGGAAGAGGTCGAGGAGGGCGCCCTCTTCGGCGTTCGCCGAAACCCGCGGTATCCGAAGGAGGAGGATCTTTATCTTCCCCTGTCCCATTTGTCCGAGGCGGGGCGGGGAAGAACGGTCATCGACCTGGAATCGCTCTCCCTCCGCTCCGAGCGGGACGTCCGCCGCTTCAGTTTCGACGCCCGTTCGCCGCAATCTTTCGGCCTGGGGCGTCTGGGACAACCTTTTTCCGACGTGGTCGAAGCGCTCGGCGTTTTAAGGCGCGACCATTTCGTCATGGTCGTCGTTAAAAGCGAAAATCAATTGACCCGGTTTAAACATCTCTTTTCAGACCATGACCTGCCGTGGGCGATCTGGGAGGAGGAAAAAGGGAGGCCCTCTTCCTTTCCCGCCCCGATCTATCTGGCGAACGGGATCATTTCGGAAGGTTTCGCCCTCCCGGAGATGAAGGCGGTCTTTCTCACCGAGGAGGCTTTGACCGGAAAAGGGATCGTCCCTTCGGCGCGGCGCAAGAGCCCCGGACGCGAGGCCCCGCCGAAAGACAAACGGGCCGGATTTCTCTCCTCCTTTCAAGATTTAAAGCCTTCCGATTATGTCGTCCACCTTCATCACGGGATCGGCCGCTATGTCGGCCTGAAGCGGCTCACCATCCGTCAACAGGAGCGGGGGCCGGGTTACGACGCCGACTTTCTCGTCCTGGAATACGCCGGCAAGGACAAGGTCTATGTCCCGCTCGACGCGCTCAATCTGGTTCAGCGCTATCTCGGTTTGGAGGGCCATCCCCCCCGCGTCGACCGTCTCGGCGGCGCCGGATGGACCAAGACCAAGGAGCGGGTTCGGGGCGAAATCAAAAAGATGACCCAGGATCTTTTGCATCTCTACGCCGAGCGGGAGGTGGCGTCGGGGCATTCCTACGTCATCCCCGCTTCTCTTTCGGAGGAATTCGCCGCCGCGTTTGAATATGAAGAGACCCCCGACCAGCTTCGCGCGATTGAAGAGGTGATCGCCGACATGGAAAGGCCGAAGCCGATGGACCGGCTCGTCTGCGGGGACGTCGGCTACGGGAAAACCGAAGTCGCCATGCGGGCCGCCTTTCAAGCGGTGATGGACAATCGACAGGTCGCGGTCCTCGTCCCGACCACCCTCTTGGCCCAGCAACACTACCAGACCTTTTTAAAGCGGTTCGCCCCTTTCCCGGCGCGAATCGAAGCGCTCAGCCGGTTCCGCTCCCGGCGGGAGCAGAAAGAGATCCTCGCCGATTTGAAGAAGGGGGCGATTGATATCCTCATCGGAACCCACCGGCTTCTTCAGAAAGACGTTCAATTTCGGGATCTGGGTCTGGTGGTGGTCGATGAGGAGCACCGTTTCGGGGTCCGGAGCAAGGAGCGGCTGAAGCAGATCCGAAAAGAGGTCGACGTCCTCACCCTCACGGCGACCCCGATCCCCCGGACCCTGCAGATGGCGCTGGCGCAGGTGAGAGACCTTTCGGTGATCGAGACCCCTCCCGCCGACCGCCTGGCGATCCGGACCATTCTCGGCCCTTTTGACCCCTCCCTCATCCGGGAGTCGATATTCCGCGAGCTGGTCCGGGGGGGGCAGGTTTTTTTCATTCACAACCGGGTCCACAACATCGAACAGATCGCCCGGTTTCTTTCCGAACTGGTCCCGGAGGCCAAAATCGGGGTCGCGCACGGGCAGATGCGGGAACACGCGCTTGAAGAGGTGATGTTCAAGTTCCTCGCCAAGGAGTATAATCTTCTGCTGACGACGACGATCATCGAATCGGGAATCGATATCCCGTCGGCCAATACCATCATCATCAACGACGCCGACCGGTTCGGCTTGGCGGAGCTCTACCAACTCCGCGGAAGGGTCGGCCGTTCGGGGGAGCAGGCGTACGCCTATCTCCTCGTCCGGGAGGGGCGCATCCTCACGGAAGATTCCCGCCGGCGCCTTCAGGCGATCCAGGAATTCACGGAGCTCGGCTCCGGCTTCCGGATCGCCGCGCGCGATTTGGAGATCCGGGGCGCCGGAAACCTGTTGGGGAGCGAACAGTCCGGGCAGATCGCGGCGGTCGGCTTCGAGCTTTACCTGAAAATGATCGATGAAGCGGCCCAAGAGTTGAAGGGGGCGCGGGTTGAAAAAGAGATCGAACCGGCGCTCCATTTTCAAGTGTCGGCGTATATTCCTGAAGGGTATATACCCGATTCTTATCAACGCCTGGCGATCTACAAGCGGCTTTCCGGATGCGAGGAGATGTCCGAAACCGAATCGATCCGCTCCGAGATGGAAGACCGGTACGGCGCGGCGCCGGAGCCCGCGCGCCGTCTGCTCGAGGTGATTCAGTTGAAAACGATGGCGAAGGCGCTCCGCGCGCTCAAGATCGAAGAGAAGGGGCGGGCCGTCTCGTTCGTATTTGATGAGTCGGCCCGCCTGTCGGAGAACGATCTCGGGCGGCTGCTGACCGCCTTCGGGGGGCGCGTCCATTTTACCTCTTCGTTTTCTTTTGAAATCCAGATTCAAAACAAAACCTGGGAGGACCTTTTCCTGGAAACCGGCCGCTGCCTTTCGACCCTCCAAAAGGGAAGAGAATGACGACTCGGAACCGGCGGACGGCGCGGATCGGAGGCCGCTTCATTACTTCGATGGACAAGAGGCGCCTCATCAGGGCGATCTCGGGAACGCTCTGTCTCCTTTTGCTTCTTCTATCGGTCGGATGCCGCCGCCAAAAGCCGGCGCCGCTCTTGGCGACGGTGGCGCTGGTGAACGACGAGGCGATTACTTTCCAGGAGCTGGCCGCGCTGGTCTCAAAAGTCCCCAGCAAGGAAATTAAAGAGGACGAGGCGACCGCGGAGGAGAAAGAGGAGCTGAAAAAAAAGCTGCTGGAGCAGTTGATCGAAAGGAAGATGTTGTTGCAGGAGGCGCGCCGCCTGAAGATTCAATTGACGGAGGGGGAGGTCGAACGCAAATTCGAGGAGATTCGAGACGGGAAGAGCAAAGAGGCGTTTCTTCAATTCTTGTCGGAGCAGAACATTACGCGGGAGAATTGGGAGAAGACGACGAAAGAGGACCTTCTGATTGAAAAGCTGCTCAACCAACTGGTCGACGATCAGATTTCCCTGACCGACGGAGAGATGCTCCAATATTATAACGCCCATGCGGCGGAATGGCGCGTCCCCGACCAGATCAAATTCCGCCAGATCGTCGTGGAGTCGCAAGAAGAGGCCGAGACCGTCCTCCGTTCGCTCATGGAGGGCGCCGACTTCGTCGAGACGGCCCGATCGCATTCTCAGTTCCCGGATCAAGAGGCGCAGGCCGATTCCGGCTATTTGAGCCGCTCCGAAATCCCGGAGGAGTTTGAGCCGCTCTTTCAGGCCGAAATCGGCTCGATCAGCCCCGTCATCAAAACCCCCTTTGGATATCATCTTGTGAAACTGGAGGAGCGCCGGCCGGCCCGGACCCTTCCATTTGAGGAGTCGCGGGAAAAAATTCATCAAATCCTCCTGGAGGAAAAGAGGGAGGTCCTCTTTTCCCGGTGGATCGAAAACGTCCGGCGCAAAACCGAGGTGAAAATCAATGAAGAGCTCCTCCGCCAGATTTCTTAAACGGCTCCTTTGGACAGGCCTTCTCTCGATCGGGGCGTCGCCCCCTCTCTGGGGGGGGGTGGTGATCGACCGCGTGGCCGCCGTGGTCAATCGCGAGGTGATTACGCAGAGCGAACTGGATGAGGCGAGGGCGCCGGCCCAAAAGGCGAAGCAGGAGGGGGGGGGCGGATCGGTTTCGCTCGAACGCGGCCTGGAGCAAGAGTGGTTGGGGCGCCTTATCGAAAAGAGGCTGATCCTTCAAGAGGCGAAGAGAGAGGGGGTCCGCCTGACCGATGAGGAGCTCGATCTGGCGCTGAAGGATATCGAAGAACGCAATCGTTTTTCGGGGCGGGAGGCGTTGAAGCGGGCGGTGACTCAGGAAAATTTGTCGTGGGAAAAATATCTGGAGGATTTGAGAAACCAGCTCATCCTCTTGAAGTTGATGAACCGGAAGGTCGACGCCGCGGTGTTGGCGTCCGAAGAGGAGGTCCGGGCCTATTACGACGGGCGGCCGGAGGAGTTTAAATTGCCCGACCAGATCCGCCTGAGGCAGATCTTAATTCGCCTTCCCTCTTCCGCCTCGCCGGAGGAGGCGGAGCGCGCCCGCCGAAAAGCGGAGCGGGTCATCGCAGAAGCGAACGGAGGCGAGGATTTTGAGCGGCTGGCGGAGACGTTTAGCGACGGGGCGGAACGGCGGCAGGGGGGCGATTTGGGATTTTTCAAAAAAGGAGAGCTGGCCCCGGAAATCGATCAGATTGTTTTTAATCTGGAGCCGGGAGCGATCAGCCCCGTGATCCGGACCGGCCTGGGATTTCATCTCTTTAAGGTGGAAGAGCGGCAATCGAATCGCCGTCAGACTTTCGAAAAGGTCCGGAAAGAGGCGGAGGAGCGTCTCTTGGCGGAAAAGAAGGAAGCGGCCCGGCGCAAGTGGCTGGATGAGGTCTGGCGCCGCTCTTTTGTGGAGATCAAATAGGGGCCTTTTCCAGCAGGAGTTTCTCGATTTCTTTCCAGAGAGCCGCTCCCCCCTCTTTGGCCTGAACGGAGGTGAGGAGGAGATGGGGGGCGTCGAAGGCCTCTTTGATTTCATTAAGTCGCTCTTTCCGTTTTCCCCATCCGATTTTATCCCCCTTGGTCACCACGTAAAGGGTGGGGAGGCTGTAATGGTCGAGCCACTCCTTCATCTGTAGATCGAGCGGCTGGGGGGAATGGCGGATGTCGATCAAAAAGACGATCCCCCGAAGGACGTTCCGTTTCAAGAGATAGCTCTCGACCATCGGCCCCCATCGGGCCCGCTCCTCCCGGGGCGCCCGCGCGTATCCGTAGCCTGGAAGATCGACCAGATAAAAGCGCTGATTGATCCTGAAAAAGTGGATCAACTGGGTCTTGCCGGGCGTTCCGGAGACGTAAGCGATCTTTCGTCCCAAGAGGAAGTTGATCAGGGACGATTTCCCGACGTTCGACCTCCCGATAAAGGCGATTTCCGGCGCGCCGTCTTGGGGGCACTCTTCGATTTTAGCGCAACCTTTGATATATTCGACCGAGCGGGCTGTCATGGTGTTTAATGCTGCATGAAATAGGGATAAAAAGCAAGTTCCGAAAATTTGAAGTTGTGATCGGCGCGGCGCCGTGATAAGATGACGCCGGTCGCGAAGAGCGGGATAAGATAAAGGGAGAGATCATCCATGTCGAAAGGGCTTCGGCGGTTTTTAATCTTTTCGGGTTGTGTCCTCTTTGCGGTCGGGATCGGCCGGCTTTCCTCCCTTTTCCAATCCCGCTCGACCGATTCCTTTTTCGCCCCCCATCTTCTGGTGACCCTCCTTTCGTTGTGGATCGCCACTTCGATTCTCCGTGTAGGTTTCAGAAAAAAAGAGATGACCGTCAAAGCGGCCCTCTCCCTGATCCGCTCCGGCTCCATCTTGCTGATGATCTGGAGTTATCGTCTCTATCTCGTTCTCAGAACGGTCCAGTCCCCCCTCGATTTGAAGGCGCATCTTTATTTGGCGGTTCTCTATATGGTCTTGGGGACGCTGGTGATGGTCAGCGGGCTCAAGCTGAGCCGCTCCCTCCGGAAAAAAGGGGCGCCGGTTTCTCCCGCCGCTCCCCCCATACTCCCCATCCTCGCCGACACCCTCACCCCCGTTGCAGGCGCCGGCGATCCTTTCAAAAAATAGCCTTTTTTTCTCCCCTTGATTGATGTTAAAATTTAAAAAATGTGGGTCGGATCTGATTAGAATAAGCGAGCGTCCATATGGCGGTTCGGTTTAAAGACTATTATGAAGTATTGGGGGTTTCCCGGTCGGCCTCTGAAAAAGAGATCAAAGACGCCTATCGCAAGCTGGCCCGGAAATACCATCCCGACCTCCATCCCGGCGCGGGAAAAAAAGAGACTGAAGAAAAGTTTAAAGAGATCAACGAGGCCAATGAAGTCCTTGGCGACCCCAAAAAACGGGAGAAGTATGATCAGCTGGGACCGCAATGGAAAGAGGGGATGGAATTCCGGCCCCCTCCCGGAGGCGGCCGGACGGCCGAAGAATTTCGTTTTGAAGGTTTTGAAGGGCTCGGGGGGTTTTCCGATTTCTTTGAGTCGCTTTTCGGCGGCCGCGGAAGAGGTTTCGGAGGGGCCGCGGCCCCTTCGCCGTCCCGCGGAAGCGATGTCGAATCGGAGATGGAGCTGACCCTTGAAGAGGCGGCCCATGGGACGAAACGCCGGGTCCGTCTCATCGGGCAGGCCCTCTGTCCCGTCTGCCGGGGCCGGGGGGTCGACGGACGAAAAATTTGCGGCCGGTGCGGGGGGATCGGGCGGATCTCGGAGGAGAAAGATCTGACGGTGACCCTTCCTCCCGGCGTGCGCGAGGGGGACCGGGTCCGGGCGTCCGGACAGGGGGAGCCTGGAGATCTCGGGGGGCCGCCGGGCGATCTCTTTATCCGGGTGAGGCTCCTCCCCCACCCCCGGTTTACGCTGTTCGACGGCCATCTCCGGATGGAGATCGAGGTCGCTCCCTGGGAAGCGGTCTTGGGAACCGAAAAGAAAATTGAGACGTTGGAAGGAAACGTCCTGTTGAAAATTCCGGAGGAGAGCCGGGCGGGCCAGCAATTCCGCCTCCGCGGGAAAGGCTTTCCCTCGCGGGGGGGCGAAAAAGGGGATCTCTATGTTCGATTGAGGGTCAATATCCCGGCTCCGGTGACGGCGGAGGAGCGGCGTCTCTACTCGGAGTTGGCCCGTCTTTCAAAGGAGAAACGGTGACGCCGAGGATCGTTTCACGCCGGCAGTGGTGGATTTACAAAAGCGACCCTTCGGGCGGGGAAGTTTGCTATCTGACGTTGGAAGGGCTCTCCCGTTTTTCAAAATTGCCGGTCCCTTCCCTTCGCCGGATGATGAAACAGGGTTTGATCGCGCCGCTGCCGGAGCAAGAGGCGCTCTTTCCTCAGGAGACGGTCCGGCGCGTCGCCCGGATCGAACGGCTCCGGACGCAGCTTCGACTCGACCTCGACAGCCTCGAAGTCGTCCTCGACCTTTTGGACAGGATGGAGGAGATGGAGCGGGAGATCGCGCTCCTCAAGCGGGAGTTCCGGGAGCGGTGAGGAGGCATTGGCGGCGGAATCGAATGAAGTATTATTTTGTCTTTTCCGTTCTGGTCCTGACCGCGCTGATTCTGGCGAACCTTTTTTTTCTGCGGCGGTATTTTTGATCGGTCCTATATTTTTCCGATGGTCCTACAGGGAGAATATCCCGTCTCGGATCATCCCGCAGATCTCTTCCATCTCCCGATGAAGGGAGCGGTCCCTCTCCAGGGGCGGGATTCTGAGCCGGAGGCGCCGGATCGCCTCGGCCACCCCGTTTCCGGGTTGGAGCGGCCGGTGGAACTCCACCCCCTGAGCCGCCGCGATCAACTCCACCGCTAAAATCGCCTCGACGTTCGAAATAATCCGCTCCAGTTTCAGGGCGGCGCCCATCGCCATGCTGACGTAATCTTCCTGATTGGCCGAGGTGGGAATCGAATCGACCGACGCGGGATGAGAGAGGAGTTTGCATTCGGAGGCGAGCGCGGCGGCGGCGACCTGCGGCATCATCAAGCCGGAGTGGAGGCCCGGATGGGGGGTGAGAAAACGGGGGAGGTCGATCATTTCCGGATCGATCAACTGCGCGATCCGCCGTTCTGAAATGACCCCCAGATGGGTGAGGGCGATCGCCAAAAAATCAAGCGCCAGCGCCACCGGATGGCCGTGGAAGTTTCCTCCCGCGAGGATCGTCCCCTCTTCCGGAAAAACAAGCGGATTGTCGGTGACGCTGTTCATCTCGATCGATAAGACGTTTTTTACGTACGCAATCGCGTCGCGGACCGCCCCATGGACCTGGGGGATGCAACGGAGCGAATAGGGGTCTTGCACCCGGCTGCAGGCGATGTGCGAGGCGCGAATTTCGCTTCGCCGCATCAGTTTGCGGATGTTTTGAGCGACTTTTATCTGCCCCGGGTAGGGGCGCAGCCGGTGGATCTTCGGATCGAACGCCGTCAGCGTTCCCATCAGCGCCTCCAGCGACATCGCCCCGGCGGTGTCGGCCGTCTCCGCCCGCCGCTCCGCCTCGAAGAGGGAGAGGAGTCCGAGCGCCAAGGCGCCCTGCGTTCCATTGACCAGCGAAAGCCCCTCCTTCGCCTCCAGGACAATCGGCGCGATCCCGGCCCGCTCCAGCGCGCGCGCGCCGGAAAGGCGCTTTCCTTTATAAAAGGCCTCTCCCTCGCCGATCAACAACTGCGCCAAGTGGGCGAGCGGAATCAGGTCGCCGCTCGCCCCGACCGACCCCCGGCTCGGAATCACCGGATGGAGCCCCTTGTTGAGCATTTGAATGAGCCGTTCCACCACGAGGGGCCGGACCCCCGAATGTCCCCGCGCCAGAACATGGGCGCGCAAGAAGATCATCCCCCGCGATTGAATTTCGGAAAGGGGGGGGCCGACGCCGCAGGCGTGGCTCCGGATGAGGTTGATCTGAAGCTCCCGAATTTCCCCCTCGGAGATCTTCTGGTCGGCCAGCTTGCCGAAGCCGGTTGTGACCCCATAAACCACTTGGTGTTCGGAGAGGAGCCTTTCCACCAATCGACGGGAGCGGTTCATCTTCTGAATCGCCGGCGGAGAGAGCCGGACCGGTCTTTGACGCAAAACCACGTCGTAAAAATCGGACGGTTTTAAATCGCGGCCGGTCAAGAGAAGTGGCTTCATTGTCGAAGATTATATGGAAATAAAAAGGGGATTGCAATCAGTTTGCGCGCCTTGCTTCACATTTTGGTTGACACGGTTTCGCCAATCAAGATAAATTGACGAACGAGGATGAGCGTGGCGCGGATGAAAAATCGTTTCGTAAAAACCGGCGTTTTTATACTCGTCTCCGTCGTCTTGGCGGCTTTACTCGGATGCGGGGGCGTTTCTTATCGTTATTACACCGCCGGTTGGTTCGGCCGATTGAAGCCGGGGATCCCCCAGGAGCGGGTCAAGGAATTGTTGGGCGCGCCGACCGGGGTGGAGCGAAGGCAGATCTCGCCGGATGATTTGAGAGAGGTCTGGATCTATCACGTCAAAAATCTCGACCCGCGAAATCACCTCTATCCTTCGCTTCATCTTATTGTTTTCAGCAACGGGAAAATGATCTGGAAGGACCCGAAAAATCCCTATGCGCCGCTTCCAACCGGCGCCTCTCCGCAGGAGACCCCTCCGGCCTCATAGCGTCGGCATGGGACGCGCCCCTTTAGAAACGGAAGGCCGCCTGAGAATCGACAATGGTCAAAAAGATCAAAAAGAAGGTTCAGCGGGGCCCCAAGGCGCTCTTCGCGATTCCGCTGGCGATGGCGATGACCGCCCTCTACGGGACGCGCCTGCAGGGAAAAGATTTTCGCCGCGCGTTTGAGGCCCCCGATTTTCTTCGAAAGGCGCTGCAGCTTCACCTGGAGGAGGAGCTTATCATCGCGGACCGGCCCCTTTCGGCGGAGGAGTACGCGGGATGGGGATTCAGATCAAAACCGGCCCGCCTCGCCGAAATGTTTTCAAAGTCCGGAGTCATTCCGATGGGGCCGCCGATCGGCGCGGTCGGGGAGAGTGATCCGGAATCCTCCCCCCGTCTCGGCGTTTTTCCGATGATCGCGCTTGTTCAGGAGAAAGCGCTCGGCGTCTTTTCGTCCAAACTCTCGGAGGAGTTTTCCGAGCTCTCCCGTGTGGCGTTTCAGAACGCCGTTTTTCCGGCGCTCCATCTCATTCCGGGATATGATCTCCTGCTCTATCTCCCCCCTTGTCCGGCGCAAGCCCTGAATCATGCGATCGAATCGGTCAATGTCATGCTGAGAGAGGCCTTTGAGCGGGAGTCGATCCCCTTTCCGGGGCCTTTTGAGCTTTTCCCGGAGTCGGCGCTCGCCGATATTCCCATCAAGGAAACCTGTTTTAAATAAACGTCTGGATTTCCGGGTCCGGTTTTCTTTACAATAAAGAAGAGAGCCATCCAGCCGTTGGATGGGAGGCGCAACTTCAAAGAATCATTCCAATCGAGATGAAGGAGGGTAAAAATGGCGCTCTTGGAGATCAACATCGTTCCGGTCGGCACGGAATCGCCGAGCATCGGAGACCATGTCGCCGAAGTGGTGAAGGAATGCGAGCAACGGGGTTTGAAGTATCATCTCACCGATATGGGGACCATCATTGAAGGGGACCCCGACAATCTTTTTTTAATCGCAAAACAGCTTCACGAAATTCCGTTTAAACATGGGATCCGACGGGTGCTCACCCACCTGTCGATCGACGACCGCCGCGATAAAAGCATTCACCTTGAAGATGAGGTGAAAGCGGTCCAGGAACGGCTGGTTCATAAAGCGGCTTGAAGGAGAGGTTTTCCCAGGGATCGATCGGTCCCTGGGAATTCTTTCTTTACGATTGACAGCCGCGCGTCGATCTGCTACATAATGGGCTCTGATCGATACCATTCCCCAGCCGTTCTCCGGGCGATTAGCTCAGTGGTAGAGCGCTTCCTTCACACGGAAGAGGTCGCTGGTTCAATCCCAGCATCGCCTACCAATTTTTCTTCTCTCCTTTTGATTCATCCCTTTTGCTTATGTTACGATAAAACCGTCGACGCGATTCCCAAAGAGATGTTTGGCGTCCCTCCCGAAAAGAGGAGTTCTTTCCCTCCTCGTCTTCCTTCTTTTGGTTTCCTGCAGGACAACCCCCGTCACGGAGCGATCCCAGTTGATCCTGATTCCCGAATCGCAGGAGATCGCCTTGGGCCTCACGGCGCATCAAGAGGTTTTGTCCAAATCGAAACCATCCAACGACGCCGAGAAGACGGCGATGCTCCGGCGCGTCGGGGAGCGGGTCGCCGCCGACTACAAAAGCCAAAAAGTCAAGACTGACACTAAAGACCACAGAAGGAAAATAGTCGGGGAAAGCACCGTTGATTATTGGGATGTGTCCCTATTCCCCATTCTATTCCCCATTCCCCTTTCCTATTTAGACGCGCGAATACAATCCAGATTTTTCTATCTTTTCGGGTCGAAGAATTCCCCCAGCTTGCTGGAAGATCCTTCAATATTTTGTTTCTACAAAGTGACCATAACGTCCATAACAGGGATATCCATTTTTGTCCTTGTGATCGTTGAGTTTGGTATCCATCTTCACGCGAGTAAACCGTTTTCCACAGCGAGCGCATCCTATGATGTATCTAAGCCGATTGGAAGAGGTATGTCCTGTCCGACGCGTTAGAGAGGCCGCTCTCGATTGTAAAGGCGCTCCGATAGGACCTGTGGGCGACAGTTCAATCGCATAGGTGGGCGTAAAAACCATTTGGGTCACCTCGGCGCTCTCGATTTCATTAACCCTATATGACCGATGTTCCCGATTATCGACGCGGATTGCATGCAAAAGAAGGTTTCCTTCTTGCGTCCGACGAAGGGAATAAGGTTCGATGATTCGCTTTGTTCCCTTATAACCCAAATTAACGCAGAGACGATTCGCTCCTGCAAACCGTATCACCTCGAGGGGAACCGACATTCCCCAGGACTGAGCCATCGCTGGCGGGGTCCATCGGATATCTTCATCTGCCCCTGTCGCGATCGGTTGCAATGGCGCTGGCGCTGCTGCGCC
>DATDON010000105.1:0-3508 GCA_035293225.1 Candidatus Manganitrophaceae bacterium | reverse complement strand
GAGAATGTAGGGGAGTGGGGGCGCCTGCGGAGGACGTAGGGGCGATTCGCGAATCGCCCCTATACCGCAGCTCCCACATATAATAGATGCCTTTAAAGCGATTTATCGGAAAGAAAATCGGGGTGCTGATGGGGGGGATGTCGGCCGAGCGGGAGATTTCGTTGAAGACCGGAAAGGCGATTTCGGCGGCGCTGGATCGGCTCGGCTATCTCCAGCAGTCGCTCGACGTCGATTCCGACGCGCCTCTGACCCTTCGCCGGGAGAAGATCGAGGTCGCGTTCATCGCCCTGCACGGCCGCTACGGAGAAGACGGGGCGATCCAGGGATTGTTGGAGTGGATGAAGATCCCCTACACCGGATCGGGGGTGCTGGCGAGCGCGCTGGGGATGGATAAGATCGCCTCTCACAAGATTTTCCTCTCCAATCAGATTCCGGTTCCCCCCTTTTACGTGTTGGAGGAGAAGGCGGCGCCGCGGTTTGAAACGGCCTCCCTTCCGTTCGGCCTTCCGCTGGTGGTGAAGCCGGCGTGCGAAGGGTCGAGCGTCGGGGTGACGATTGTTTCCGAAGCGGGCGCGTTGCCGGGGGCGTTGAAATCGGCTTTTCAATACGGCCCGCGTATTCTGATCGAAAAATACGTCCGGGGGATGGAGGTCCAGGTCGGCATCCTCGGCGAAACGGCGTTGGGAGCGATTCACATTCAGCCGAAGACCCCTTTTTACGACTATACCGCAAAGTATGTCCCGGGGATGTCGAAACACACCTTTCCGGCGCCCCTCCCTCCTCATGTCTACGAGAAGGTCTTGGCGTTGGGGCTCGAAGCGCACCGGGTATTGGGATGCGGCGGTTACAGCCGGGTCGATCTGCTGGTCGATCCGGAGATGAACCCGTTCGTCCTCGAGGTCAACACCCTTCCCGGAATGACCGAGACCAGCCTCCTTCCCGAGATCGCGCAGGGGGTCGGGGTCGATTTTGACACGCTGGTGGAGCGGATTTTAGAAACGGCGTCTATCGGAAAATAGCGGAGAGCAGGATGGAACACTGCATGTGCAGGGTGGAACACTTCATGTGGGGGAAGCGTGGCGCGAACGATCACGCTTGATAAAAAGAAAAAAAGATTTCGGATCCATTGGGCCTGGCCCAAAAGGGTGGCGTTGTCGATCCTCTTGGGGGGGACGCTGTTCGGCCTCTACGCAGGTTATCTGGCCCTGCTGACCTCCCCCCTTTTCCAGATCAAAGAGATCCGGTGGATCGGCCTGGAGCGCCTGAAGGGGTCGGCGATGGCGAAACGATATCACTGGGTTTACGGGAGAAATATTTTTCTATTGGATCTTGCGCAAATTCAGGAGCGGCTGTTGGCCGACCCCTGGGTGAATGGAACCATTTTGAGGAGGGATTTTCCGGACCGGCTCACGATCGTAATCACCGAACGGAAACCGGCCGCGGTCGAAATCGACGCTTCAGGCCGTGAGACTTTATTGGATGAGGAGGGGATTTTCCTGGAACGAGGGGGACCCTATCCGCCGGAGCTTCCGCGCCTGATCCATTTTAACCGGGAATCGTACCCCAAGGCGCTCCTCTTGGCGGGACTTCTTTCGGACCATTCCCTCGTCGCGATCAATCTGTCAAATCCCGACGATCTCATTGCGCGTCTTGAGGAAGGGACGCTTCATTTCGGAGGAGAGGGTTATCCGGAGCGGCGCCGGCGTTTTTTGGAGATCGAGGGAGATCTTCAACGCCGGGGGCTATATGATTGGGAGATCGATCTCCGTTTTCCGGACAAGATCGTCGTCAAGACGGGCCTGCCGAAAAAACAAGAAGTCCAAAGAAAGAAAGCCGACAGAGTCCAATTTTAATGAGGAGGGTCGCTTGGCAAAGCGGGAAAATATTTTAGTCGGGCTGGATGTCGGGACGACCAAAATCTGCGCCATCGTCGGAGAAATCGTCGATGATAAGCGGATCGATATCATCGGAATCGGGACGCACCCTTCCAAGGGGCTCAAAAAAGGGATGGTGGTCAATATCGAAAGCACCGTCGAATCGATCAAGCGGGCGGTGGAAGAGGCCGAACTGATGGCGGGGGTCCAGATCAATTCCGTTTATACCGGCATCGCCGGAGGGCACATCAAAGGGTTGAACAGCCGGGGGGTGATCGCGGTGAAAGACCATGAGGTGAGCCGGTCGGATATCGCGCGGGTGATCGACGCCGCCAAGGCGGTGGCGATCCCGCTCGACCGGGAAATTCTCCATGTCCTTCCTCAAGAATTCATCGTCGACAGCCAGGACGGCATTAAAGACCCCCTCGGGATGTCGGGCGTTCGCCTGGAGGCGGAAGTCCACATCATCACCGGGGCGGTCACGTCGGCCCAGAACATCGTAAAGAGCGTCAACCGGGCGGGGCTGGAGATGGTGGAGATCATCCTCCAGCCGCTCGCCTCGAGTGAGGCGGTGTTGACCGCGGATGAAAAGGAGTTGGGGGTGGCGGTGGTCGATATCGGCGGGGGAACGACCGACATCGCGACCTTTGTGGAGGGGAGCGTTCGCCATACGGCGGTGCTGGGGATCGGCGGGAATCATTTTACGAACGATATCGCCATCGGGCTTCGGACCCCGCCGGCGGAGGCGGAGAAGATCAAGATCCGATACGGATGCGCCTCCGCCGATTTGGTGAAGGACAACGAGACCATCGAGGTTCCGAGCGTGGGGGGGCGTCCGCCGAGGATCCTCTCCCGCCAGATCCTCGCTGAAATCATCGAGCCTCGCGCCGAGGAGATCTTCGGCCTGGTCGGCCGGGAAATCGAAAAGATGGGATATGAGGAGCGGGTGGCGTCCGGCGTGGTCATCACGGGGGGAAGCGCCTGCCTTGCGGGAATGGTGGAGGTGGCGGAGCGGGTTTTGAACCTGCCGGTCCGAAGGGGCGCGCCGGCCGGAGTCGGCGGGCTCCTCGACATCGTGAACAATCCGATGTACGCCACCGGCGTCGGCCTTATTCTATACGCGTTCAGAAATCAAGAAAAGGAAGACCCGGCGAAAATGCGGAGAGGTCCCTTGTTCAGCCGTATGAAGAGTCAAATGAAAAGTTGGGTGAAGGAGTTCTTTTAAAATAGGGGCCGGGGGCCAGGGGCCGGGGCCGGTAAAAGGATTTATCAAGATCCTTAAACCGCGCTTCGGTCCCCGGTCACGGATCCCCGCATTTAACGAAGGAGGTCTAGATGTTTCTCTTTGATGAGGAGGAACAAGATTCGATGTCGGCCCGCATTAAGGTGGTTGGAGTCGGGGGGGGCGGATGCAACGCGGTGAACACGATGATCCGCTATGGATTGGAGGGGATCGATTTTATAGCGGCGAACACCGATATTCAGGCGTTGAACTTAACCAAGGCGCCCCACAAAATTCAGCTCGGCGCCAAGCTGACGCGCGGGCTGGGGGCCGGCGCGAACCCCCAGATCGGGAGAGAGTCGGCGTTGGAGGCGGTTGATCTTATCCGCGAAGCGCTGGCGGGCGCCGACAT
>DATDON010000104.1:0-3272 GCA_035293225.1 Candidatus Manganitrophaceae bacterium | reverse complement strand
AGGACGATCAATACCATGACCGTGGAGAAGGCCCCCCAAGCGAACCACCAGCCGAAAAACTTCGCCGCGGCGGAAGGGACCGTTTTGAAGCGGGCGTTGATTCCCAAAACGACTTGACCCAGCAGCGCCCCGGTCGAATCGAGTCCCACGTCCAGTACGCTCGACGTGCGCGAGGCGACAAACGCCTGGTGAAGCTCATCCAGGACTGCGTAAACAACGGAAATTCCGATCGCGCCGAGGATGGGGCGCCAAGACGGCTCCTTGTTCCCCTTCCGAAGGGCGACAAGCCATAAAATGGAAAGGATCGCGTATTCCACGACGTGCGAAATTTTTCGAATCGTCACCAGGGTGATCACCAGGTCTCTCCGAGAAATGTTCGGGTAAAAGAACTTGATGATCGGGACGAAAAGCGTGTTGGTGTGACTGGCCGAGCCTGCGTCGCTTGAAAAAAAGAAGATGAGTCCCATCCAAAGAATCGGACCGAGGTAATATTTCATGGCGATTGGGGGTCCGCTTCAATCGGTTCATTGAAGAGAACGAACCGGATTAATTTTTGTGAAACCTCCCGGACAATCATATATTGCTGCGATACCATAAAAGAGAAGGAGAGATCTAGCGTCTCCAAAATCTCGGCGACGTCGTTTCCGAACTTGAAGGCGGGGGCCGCTTTCGGATCTTCAAAGTTGGCGTTGCGATAAGAAAGGTAATCGATGAAGCTGTCTTGAGAAGGAAGGGCGCCGTAGATTTCAAAATGAAGGGCGTCGGTCAATAAAGAGGGAACCGCCGTATCGGGATAGAGCTCCGCCAGCTCTTTGAAAAATTGGGCGAGGGCCAAGCTCGTTAATTTTCGGATGAGGGCCGCTTTTTTGGAGTCATCGATCAGCGACAGGACGTCGCTTCCAAAACGAAGATCGTAATTCCGGATCAGATCATGCAAGACCTCTCGATAGAGATAATCCCCCCCCTGCCGCGCCGCTTCCGCCATTTGAGGGAGGGCGACGATCAGACGCTCGGTCCTCGGATCCATCTCCTTCTGGTACCGGTAGAGTTTCTCGATGGCGCTGTTCTTAGAGGGGACCCTTCGCCGAAATACATTTTCAAGCCACTTCAATCGAAGACTCCCACGGTTGAGCCGCTGTTGTCCGTACTATACAGGAATCCGTGAGGGTCGGCAAGTCTGGCAGGGCCGTTTTAGACCGCGCCATAAAGGTTTTCGGACGACGTGACCGGTTTTCCAACGACAGTTCCGCCGCAGAATATATTTAGGCGAATCCGACCGCTTTTTTCCCCCGATCATACCAATGTCCCATTCTTCTCATGACGGAGCGCCGTGTGTAGGCCACATCCAAGATGATGGAAAAAAGGGTCAGCGCGGCGATGGTGATCAGTAAAGCCCTTCTAAATGTTTCCATGAGTCTCTCTCCTCTCTGTCGTCCGCTTCTTCAAAAAGCTTCTTCGTTTTTTCCCGCAAGTCCCGGGGACGCTTCCAATCGCCGGATGATGATTTGATTTAAGTCGTCAGGACTGATCGGCTCCTTCAAAAAGGAGACGTTCGTCATTTCCGGAAGGGATTTTCCTCCCATCGGAAGCTCATGGTCATAGAGAACGATGGCGTAGGTGGGAAGGCGAAGGTCCTGCAGATTCATCAAAAATTCCAAGGCGTCCATCTCGGACATTTGATCTCGCAGTAAAATGACATCCACCGGTATTCTCCTCAAAAAGGAAAGGGCGTCCGACGCCTCGTGTATGAGGACCAAGTTATGGGCATCGCCTAAGGGGATGAATCGGTCGATCCGTTCACGGGCCTGACTGAGGACCATCAGGCTTTTCTGGCGCATGGAAAATCTCCTTTACGAGAAAAGTCACTGATTGGCAGAGCAATATCCGTACCAGATAAAGAGGTCGCGGCCGGACGATATTTCGTTTATTTCAAGATAAAAATAAGAGGCTTAGAGAAAAAGGAGAAGGGGGCGATTAAGAACTAAAAAGAGAGCGTGAAATTATTGCCCAAAGTCTCTTCCCTGAATGGTCATTGGTGAATTATTTACGCGATTTTCTTCGAGAGAAGAAGGGAATCCTTCAGCATTTGATATTGAGCTGTTGAATCTTGTTGTAGAGCGATCTTCTGCTGATCCCCAGCGTCTTCGCCGTGGCGGTTTTATTTCCCTTTTTATCTTTCAAGGTGCGGATGATCAATGTCTTTTCGGCGTCTCCTAAAGAAACGCCGACATCGAACACGATCTTGTTATTCGGCGCCTGTTTTTGTTGAAACCGGCGGGGGAGATATTCCGGAACGATGGTATTCCGTAGGGTGAGGAGCACCGCGCGTTGAATCACGTTCTTCAACTCCCGGACATTGCCCGGCCATCGATAGTTGACAAAGAGATCGATCGCTTCCGGAGAGAAGTCGGTGACACTTTTTTTATATTTTACGTTGTACTCCTGCAAGAACTCGCGGGCGAGAAGGGGAATATCCTCCTTTCGCTCCTGGAGCGCGGGAAGACGGATAATAAACCCTTCCATGCGGAAGTAAAGATCTTTTCTGAACGTTTCCTTCCGGACAAAGGCCTGTAAATCTTCGTTTGTCGCGCAAAGGATGCGGACGTCGACGTGGATCAGGTCTTTTCCGCCGACGCGATAAAAGGCTTTGTCTTCAATCGCCCTCAAGAGGGTCACCTGGGTTTTTTGATCGATCGTGCCGACCTCATCCAAAAACAAGGTTCCGCCGTAGGCGCGCTCAAACGCCCCCGCCGTTTGAGCGTGCGCGCCGGTGAAGGCGCCCCGCTCATGCCCGAAAAGCTCGTTCGCTACCAAGTCGGGGGTTAACGCGCCGATGTTGACAGCGATGAACGGCCCTTTTTTGCGCTGGCCGGCGTTGTGAATCGCGCGGGCGACCAATTCCTTTCCCGTTCCGCTTTCACCGATGATCATCACGGAAAGATCGGTTTCCGCGGCAAGACTGATCATCCTGAACACCTCCATCATCGGCGCGCTTTTTCCAATCATACCTATCATGGGTAAAACTCCTCCAATTCCTTCTTGTCTCCCGGCTTCATGCCCCCTTAAAACGCTCCCGCTCGATCGGACGGAGATGGCAGGCGACGAAATGTTCCGGCGCCGCCTCGATCAACTGGGGCGGATCTTCCTGCTGATGTGCGCAGTAGGAAGAAAAGGCCTCTTTTTTTTCTTTTTCGCGGGGGGCGCCGCGTCTCCTTCGCCGGGGATCCGGAATGGGGACGGCGGAGAGTAATTCTTGAGTGTACGGATGAAGC
>DATDON010000103.1:0-2716 GCA_035293225.1 Candidatus Manganitrophaceae bacterium | reverse complement strand
CCCCAAAAACTTTCCTTGAATCGTCCTCCAAAAAGGGTTTAGAATAAGGGCATGAGATTGCGTTTGAAAGAAACGAAAGGAGAGCCACAATGACTTTCTGGAATAAGGTCAAGAGCGACATGAGGAAAGGGATGAAGCAAGGGGTTTCGGCGCTGAAAGAAGGCTCCAACGTTGCATTTGAAAAGGCGGGTCAGGTGGCCGAGGTGGGGAAGACGCGCTACCAAATATTCCTCCTGGAGCAAAAAACGGAAAAAAACTTCTCGGAAATCGGTCAGCGGATTTATGACCTGATCTCTGAAAACGGCTCCAAGAATCCTCTCTCCGATCCCCTGGTCAAAAGCAAATTGGCCGAGGCGAAAAAGCTGGAGAAAAAAGCGAAAATCCTCCACGAGAAAATGGGGACGATTCGAAAGAAAATCGCGTAAAGGACGGCCCGAATCGGCAGGGGAATCGGGAAAAGCGGGCTTTTCGGCGCGCGCCGCTTAGACTCTATGTTTAAAAGATATACGTTTTTTGCGTAGATGTTGATGCAGTTCCGTTTAACGTTTAACGAATAACGTTTAACGTCTTTTTGGTTCCGGCTTCGCCGCTTAGATATGAAGCCCCTCAGGGACCTCCCTCCCCTTCTCAAACCGATCCCCGGAAAGAGAAGAGAGGTCAAGGGTTCGATATCTCCCCTCGAGGATCAATTCCGCCAGCGCTTGGCCGGCGGCGTAGGACTGCATCACGCCGCGGCCCGAGAAGGAATGGGCTTCAAAAAGATTCGAGAACCCTTCCACCCGGCCGATGATCGCGCTCTTGTCCGGAGAGATCTCATAGAGGCCGGCCCATCCGCCGACGTGCTTTAGTTTTTCGAACCGGCTGCTTCGCGCGGAAAGCCGCGGCCAAATCTCCTGAAGGAAAAAGTCATATCCTTCATAATCAAAGCGGTATCCCTTCTCCTCCGAAGGAATCGAATATCCCGCCAGGATATTTCCCGCCTCGCGGTGAAAGTAGAGGCCGCTGACGTCGATGAACATCCCATAAGAGGATAAATCGGCCTCTTGACAATGAACGACCGAGACCTGACGCCGGACCGGCGCCGAAGGGATTTCCTTTCCATATCGTTTCGCCAATCGGGGCGCCCAGGACCCGGCGGCGTTGACAAACGCCTCCGCCCGGATCTCCAGAACCGTTCTTTCTTTCGGATAGACACCCTCTTTCAGAAAGCGTTCAACCTCCTCTTCGGAAGGAATTTCGCGCAGGCGGACCCGCTGAACCTTTCCTCCGACGACGGGCGCTTCCTCGACCGCGTGTCGATCGATCCAGACGACCCCCCGTTCCGACCCCTTTTGCCGGTAATAACGCTTGAGCAGATTCGGATTGATCAGCCCGTCCTCAGGAGAGAAGGTCGCCCCCGCCACGCCTTCAAGTCGATCCAAAAAAGGAAACCGTCTTTGAATTTCATCCGGAGAAAACGCCTCGACAACCAAGCCGGCGCTTCTTTGGCGCGCCAAGCGGCCCCCGGCCCTTTCCCACTGTCGCTCATCGTACAACCAGAGGTACCCCTTTTGATGAAATCCAACCTCTTGCGCCACTTTTTCATAAAATGAAATAGACCGCTTCGCCAATTCAATGTTGATCGGTTGCTCCCACGTCGCCCGGACCCCGCCGGCGTTCCGTTCGGACGAACCCCACGCTCCCGAAAGGTCGACATCGACCAGACCGATCCGTCCCCCCTTTCGCTCCGAGAGCGCCATCGCGACGCTGCTTCCGATGACCCCCCCTCCGATCACCAGAATATCGAATGATCGATCCTTCACATGCAGTCTCCCATCCTGTGGCATAGCCTTATTATAACTGATTTTCCATCCCAAGAGGTCAAGGGGCGACTGATAAAAGTAGCGGGCGAGAGGGGGAGGCGGGGGAAATCGTTAATCGTTAAACGTGAAACGTTAAGCGTAAAAGAGGAAGAACCTCCGATGAACGAAACAGGACGAGGGGGCGACGTAAGCCCCGATAGATTTAAGCCAGCGAGCGGATGCGAGCGTGACGGGGAGGCTCGTCAGGCTTTGCCGGACGAGGGGGCGACGCAAGCCCCCAGAATAGAAGGCATGGCGCTTGCACTTTAAAATCGCCATAGAATCGGGAGGAAACTAAAAAGGATAAAAAGGACCCCTCCCTTCTCCGAAAAATGAATCTCTCAATGAGAAGAAGGGACGGGAACCTGAAAAAAATTGTAAATTTTCGGAAACTTTTTACATTTTGGTTTTCCTGTTGAAAACCCTGTCGGGTCGAAGACAAGCGTCTTGGATTACGCGCAAAGCGGCTTTCTCATCCTATTTTGATCGAATTCACGCTTGCAGCGACCGTTGATCCCATTTCCTCCAGACGTCAGAATAGGGTCAGGAAAGCCCAAGGGGAGGCCCCCCTATCACCGGATCCCCCCCAGGTCCGGCTAGGAGGGCCCAAAAACCCTCATCGGGGCCTCCCCTTGCTCACTAAAGGCTGTGAACAAATCCTCTCCTTGACCTTTTTGGCGCTTCCGATATATCATTCGGCCAGGTCGGTGAATGAGCGCGCCAGGTAAAAAAACGGATCAAGACGGTTTTTCCATTTTGGAAATGATGATCACCCTCGTCATCATTTTTATTCTCTTCACGATGGCCCTCCCCCTCTCCAAAAACATGGCCAAACGGTATAAGGAGGTGGAGTTGCGGCAGAAACTCAACAGCAT
>DATDON010000102.1:0-3001 GCA_035293225.1 Candidatus Manganitrophaceae bacterium | reverse complement strand
ATCCTTGAGAGTTGATCGACATCTTTATCGCCGCGCCCTGAAAGATTCACGATGACAAGATGATCCTTTGGAAGTGAAGGGGCGACTTTGATGAGATAGGCGATCGCATGCGCGGATTCCAACGCCGGAAGAATTCCTTCCGCCTCCGCCAGCGCCTGAAAGGCTTTCAAGGCCTCTTGATCGGTGGCGAATGTGTAATGTATCCGCTTCATCTCTTTATAATAACTGTGCTCCGGCCCGACCGCGGCGTAATCGAGGCCCGCTGAAACGGAATGGGTCGTCTGAATCTGCCCGTTCGGGTCCTGAAGAAGGGTCGTCATGGTTCCATGAAGAACCCCCACGGAGCCTGCGGCGAAGCGGGCCGCATGTTTGCCGGAGGCGATTCCTTCGCCCCCCGCCTCGACACCGACCATCTGAACCGATTTGTCCAAAAGAAAAGGATGGAAAAGACCGATGGCGTTGCTCCCTCCTCCGACACAGGCGATTAAGAGATCGGGAAGCCTCCCTTCGAGACGCAGAACCTGCTGTCTCGCCTCCTGTCCGATGACCGATTGAAAGTCCCGAATCATCATCGGATAGGGATGGGGGCCCAATACCGAACCGAGGATGTAATGCGTGGTCCGGACGTGGGTGGTCCAGTCCCGCATCGCCTGGCTGATCGCGTCTTTAAGGGTTTTGCTTCCGAAATCGACGCCGGTGACCTTCGCCCCCAACAGGCGCATCCGGATGACGTTCAGCGCCTGACGCTCCATATCTTCCGTCCCCATGTAGACTTCGCATTCCAAGCCGAACCGGGCCGCGACGGTCGCCACCGCCACCCCATGTTGCCCCGCGCCGGTCTCCGCGACGACCCGCTTCTTCCCCATCTTTCGGGCCAACAAGATTTGTCCCAGGGTATTGTTGATTTTGTGGGCGCCGGTATGGCAGAGGTCTTCCCGCTTCAAGTAGACTTTAGCGCCGCCGAACCGCTCCGAAAGGCGGGCCGCAAAGTAGAGCGGCGTCGGACGTCCGACATAGCTCTTTAACCCTTCCGAAAGCTCCTTCTTGAAAGCGGCGTCGCGCCGGATCGATAGATACGCCTCTTCCATATCTAAAAGGGCCGGCATCAGCGTTTCGGGGACATACCTTCCGCCGTACGGTCCAAAACGCCCTTTTTTATTGGGAAGGGTGATCACCTTTTTCCGCCTCTTTCGCCGTGTGGATAAATCGTTTGAGCTTTTCAAAATCTTTCTTTCCTTTTTTGATCTCGACGCCGCTGCTGACATCGACCCCATAGGGTCGGACCCGGGCCACCGCTTCCGCGACATTCTCCAGAGTCAAACCACCGGCCAAAATAATCCTCCCGAATTTTTGGGCCCGCTTTGCGATCTCCCAGTTAAAGGCGACGCCGCTCCCTCCCAACGTCTTTTCATGATAACTGTCGAGAAGAATCGCGCGAACCGGATAGTGAGACATCTCGTCCAGGCTTTCCACGTCTCTCACCCGGATCGCCTTGATCGCCCGGTTTGAAAAAAGATGGACGACCTCCGGCGGGGTCGGGCCGTGAAACTGAATCAAATCGACCCCGCACTCGTCGAGGGCCGACCTGAAATCGCGCTCCGAGCCTGTCGTAAAAACTCCGACCGTGACGACAAAGGGAGGAAGCGCCGAGATGATTTTCCGAACCGTTCCGGGCGACACATATCTTGGGCTCTCCGGCGCGAAGACGAACCCGACGGCGTCCGCGCCGTATTCGGCCGCGGCCAACGCATCTTCCAGATTCGTGATCCCGCAGATTTTAACTTTCATCTATTATATGTGGGGGCCTGTGCGGATAAACAAAGAGAAAGGTCCTCCAATGCCCCCACGCCCCGCGCTCGCATCGGCAGAGCCGAATGCTCGCTTTCTCCCTATATCAAGCCTTTTCTATTTATTCCTCACGCCCCGCGCTCGCATCGGTGGAGGGACGACCCGGCGGGCGGATTCTACACGCAATATTTTTTTCCGGCCCCCGGCCCCTGCCTTTCACCTTCCGAGCAGCTCTTTCATTTTATCTTCGATTCGCTCGGAGGCCATGAGCGATTCTCCGACCAGGATGGCGTCCACCCCCGCCTCGTAAAGCCGTTCGACTTCTTTACGCGACGCGACGCCGCTTTCGCTGACGACGGTTCGGTCGTCCGGAATTTCACGCATGAGGCGAAAGGTGGTCGAAAGATCGGTCTGAAACGTCGTGAGGTCGCGATTATTGATTCCTATGAGAGGGGCCCAGCCCAGAATTTCTTCCAATTCTTTCTCGGTATGGACCTCCGTCAGGACGTCCAAGGAAAGCTCCCTCGCCAGATGGAAATAATCTTCGGCCTGTCTTTTCTCCAATAGCGCGGCGATAAGGAGAATCGCGTCGGCGCCCCAAGCGCGCGCCTCATATATCTGCAGCTCATCCAAGATAAAATCTTTCTGAAGAAGCGGGAGGGAGACTTCCAATCGGATCTCATGGAGATAGGACGGTTTCCCCAAAAAAAACCGCTCTTCGGTCAAAACGGAGAGGGCCGCTGCTCCGCCCGCTTCGTAAATTTTCGATATCTCCACCGGGTGAAACCTCTCCCGGATGATCCCTTTCGAAGGAGAGGCTTTTTTCACCTCGGCGATCAGCCGGGGGGCGTTCGGATCGGGAATCGACAGCGCTTTTTGAAATCCTCGGGTCGGATCGGCGTCGGCGATTTTAGACCGCGCCTCTTGAAGGGAGCGTTTCCCCTTCCGGCTTCGGACCGATTCCCGTTTGGCCTCTAAAATGTCTTCTAACAGCGTCATTTAATTATATGTGGGGGCCCGTCCGGGGAATTCGTTAAACGTTAAACGAGATTCGTTAATCGGAAAGAAAGGGTCCTTACGTTTCACGAATAACGTTTCACGAATAACGTCATTTGCCCCTGCTCCCCCCACGCCCCGTGCTCGCGCTGGCGAAGCCAGTCGCTCGCGTTTATTTATTTGTCATCTCGCGAAGGGCATCAAGCTTCGCCATGGC
>DATDON010000101.1:0-5447 GCA_035293225.1 Candidatus Manganitrophaceae bacterium | reverse complement strand
GAGCGCGCCCTGATCCTTCCACCGCGAATCCTCACCTCCCCTTACAAAGGGGAGGTGAGGAGGGGTAGAAGAAGGGGTAGAAGGAGGGGAAAAATAACAGCCACCCGCTTATCCATAAATTAATACGTTTGTATTCATTATTCCTACAACAAGAAGCTTTTCACCGGCAAAGAAACAAGACGGTCATCTCTAGGAATTGGGGTTGAACTCAGGAATAGGCGATGTCCGGTTTAGGGCCGATCGAATCGATTCCAACGCTTCTCCAGCGACAGGCTGAACGATATCCGAATAAGATCTTCCTCTTCTTCAAAGAACAAGAAGTGGCCTACCGTCAATTGAACGAGCGCGCAGATCGCGTTGCGGAGGGGTTCGCCCGGTTTAAGATCCGGCCGGGGGACAAGGTCGCCCTCTTCCTTCCGAATATGCCCGAGTTTCTTTACGCTTTCTTCGGCGCGATGAAGTTGGGGGCGGTCGCCGTCCCGATCAATACGCAGTTAAAAGGGGAAGAAGCGGCCTACATTCTCAAGAACTCCGAGAGCCGCGCCTTGATCACGACGCCGGCGCTTTATCCGGTGATTCAACCGAAGCGGGCCGAACTTTCTCAATTGGAACAGCTTTTCCTGGTCGGAGAGCGGGGAGGAGAGGGAAAGGTTTTTTCATCGTTGTATCAGGCCGGCTCACGCCCCCTTCATCCCCCTCCCGGCGAGGGTGCGAGGCCCGGCGATCCGGCGGCGCTCATCTACACTTCCGGGACGACCGGCGCGCCGAAAGGGGTGATCCTGACCCACCGGAATTATCTCTTCGACGTCGAACAGTTCGTCCGGGCGACCCACATGACCGATCAAGACCGCTTCCTCTGCATCCTTCCCCTCTTTCACGTCAACGGCCAGGTGGTGACGACCCTCTCTCCTCTCTACGCCGGCGGGAGCATGGTCTTGATGGAAAAATTTTCTCCGAAGGACTTCTTCAAGACGCTGGAGCGCTTCCGCGCCACCGCCTTTTCCGGCGTTCCCACAATCTATGCGATTCTGCTGAACGCCGAGGAGGCGAAGGGGGCCGACCTCTCCTCGCTCCGGTTTTGCGTCTGCGGGGCGGCGCCGATGCCGGTGGAGCTGTTCCAGAAATTTGAAGCGAAGTTCAGCGCTTTTATCCTGGAAGGGTATGGGCTTTCGGAGGGAACCTGCGTCTCCTCGGTCAACCCGCTCGGAGGCAAGAGGAAGATCGGATCGATCGGCCTTCCCCTTCCGGACCAGGAGATGAAGATCTTCAATGATCGCGACGAGGAGGTTTCTCCCGGAGAAGTCGGAGAGATCGTGGTTCGCGGGGGAAATGTCATGACCGGTTATTTCAAAAATCCTGCGGCGACCGAAGAGGCGCTCCGGGGCGGATGGCTCCACACCGGCGATCTCGGCTATCAAGATGAAGAGGGGTATTTCTTCATCGTCGGCCGGAAGAAGGAGATGATCATCCGCGGCGGCGAGAATATCTATCCCAAAGAGATCGAAGAGCTTCTCTACCGCCATCCGAAGGTGTTGGAGGCGGCGGTGATCGGACTTCCCGATCCGATCTGGGGGGAGGAGGTGGCCGCGTTTATCATTCCGAAGCCGGAGACGACGCTCACTCCGGAAGAGATCCTCTCTTATTGCCGGGAGCGCCTCGCCAAATTCAAATCCCCCCGGGAGGCGATCTTGGTCGAGGCGTTTCCCAAAACGGCGACCGGAAAGGTTCAAAAGGGAAGACTCCGAGACGAATACCTTCGGCGGAAAAAGGGATGAGCGGTCGTTTTTTCGAAGACTTCGAGGTCGGCGGGCGGTTTACGTCCGGCGAGCGGACCCTGGCCGAGGCGGATATTCTCCGGTTCGCCGATCTTTCGGGTGACCGGAGCGCCCTTCACCTGGATGAGGCCTACGCCCAAACCACTCTCTTCAGCGGTCGGATCGCGCATGGGCTTTTGGGGCTTTCGATCGCGTCGGGGCTCTGGGTTCAACTCGGTCTTTTGGAGAAGACGATCATTGCGTTCCTCGGCTTGGAGTGGAAGTTTCTCGCGCCGGTCCGAATCGGAGATCGGGTTCATGTCGTTGTCTCCGTGGCCGAAAAAAATGAGACCCGCCGACCCGACCGCGGGATCGTCCGGTTCTCCGCCGCCCTCCTGAATCAAAAACACGAGCCGGTCCAAGAGGGGGCTTGGACGATCTTAATCCGAAAACGATGAGTGAATCGTCAATCAAAAAATCTCTCCGGATCTGCGTCTCTGAAATCGGGTTTTCTCTTCCCGTTTGACAAATTCCGATAGTATGATATTCTTTTTGTTGAAAGACGATTTTTAGTCCATGAAAAGGGCAAACCCATCGAAAGGTGGGGACGCAAAGCTTCGAGGCTTCGCCTTCGGGATCTAAATCGAAGGCATGCCGGTTGGGCTGCCGTGGGTAAACACCATTGAGGTCTGTTTTACATGCGCAGCCCATTTCTGAAAAAGAAATGGGCTTTTTTTATGCCGATGGGAACCCCCAACGAGGAAAAAGCCCTGTGCGATCGATAGATCATCCGACATCCATTAAAAGGGGGATAAAAATGAAAAAGATATCAATATTCGTATTTTTTCTGATCCTCGGATTCAATCTCGCTGGTTGCGGCGGCGGAGGAAGCGACCCCTCTTCTGCGGGAAACCCTGTGACGGGAGGGGATACGGGGACGGGGAACACGGGGTTCAGCATCAAGGGGTCGCTGGCCGTTCCGGGCGCCTCCGGGGCGCCCGGCCTCCTCGGCGCCCCTGCCGTCGTTGATTCGACCGTTACGCATGTCATAGCCGTCAGTCCGACCAGCCAAAAGGCGACCCGGACCATCGCGCCGGTGGGGAGTGACGGAAGTTTCACGCTCGATGTCGATCCCCATCGTCCTTATGTGATCGCATTCATCGACAACTTCCGAACAGGGGTGGATAAGATCGTCGGCGCTTTTAAATCGGGCGCCCTCGACAGCATCGCCCCGCTGAAAGAGACGGGAGAGACCGATTTGGGATCATTGACCGTCACGAGTGACGGGGTGATCGGGAGCATCAGTTTTGCCGATCTCCTCGCCGCTTTGGGCCTGAGCAGCGAGGGGGCGACCGCTCTGGGGGAGCAGGATGACATCTCGCTGAGATACCTCAATCCTGATATCGATGGCGACGGGATCCTCGACGCGGAGCAGCTGGACCGAAATTTCATGCTCGACTTCCATGTCCGATACGATATGGAGATCACCCCCGGCGTTCGCGCCCCGGTGGAGTCGATCATAGGCGCCTACCTCCCCGATACCGTCGGCGTCCGATACACGGGGACCGGGATCTATGTCGCCGTCCCGGTCGAGTTTTACTCGGGATCCTACGACGGGGCGACGGTGACGCTCGGAAACCTCCCTCCCATCACGACGAACATCACCGGCCCCGGCTTTGGCAATTACCGGTCGCTGGGCCCGAATTGGATCCCGGGGAGCGATATTCCTCAAGGGACCTATCTCTTCACCTTCGGGGATAAAACCCTCACCTTCACCAATGTCGTCACACGAACCGATGCCCAATTCACGGCGGCGACGGGGATCATCATGCCGTTTATCCGGTTCAACCAAACCGATCCGGCCTGCGTCATCAGCAGCGGCGCCTGCACCCTTGTCAGCGTCGATTACAAATGGATGAAGCGGACTGATTCAAGATGGATCCCGGCGACCTTGGAAGAGCTGAAGCTCTTCGTCAGCGATGGCAGCGGATACATCTCTGTGGTCTCTCCGAGCGGTTATACCGGACCGAGGATCGGCATTCCTATTCCGATGACGAGCGTGGACGGAACGATCGCTTGGAAGGCGGAGAACGCCCATCTCGGCGATGGGATAACCGCGGCGGAGATGGAAGCGACCCCCTCCAGCGAGATCTGCAACCTCGGCCTCAGCTACGACGACAAGCTCGGAATGCGGATATTCTCCGGTTTTGAGAACGCCGCAACCTGTCCGGGAATTTAACCCCCCTTCGTGGTCGACAAAGGAGGCGGCGCCGGTTTGGTTGCGGGTTGAGGCTCCATTTATTTCAACGGAATCGTCTTCGCCCAGTTTCCCTCAAAGGAGGGGACCAGGAGAAGGTTCTTCTTCTTGTCGATGTTGATGTCGGCCGGCGTCTTGAGATTTTCCTGAAAGACCGTCACCTTTCCGTCCAACGTGGCTTTGTATATCTTCCCGCCGGTGAAGGAGGAGAAATAGAGGTTGCCGGCCGAGTCGAAGTCGACCCCATCCAAGTTTTTGAAGGTCTGATCGATCAGCGGTTTCAGTTCTCCCTCCGGCGAGATTTCAACGACCTTGCCGCTCTCCCAGCCGACCATTACGAGACGGTTCGTCTTGGGGTGAATGTTCAGCCCGTTTGGCTGTCCCAGTTGAGGGCCTCTCACGACGATTGAAAATTTATGGTTCTGTTTGGTGTCGATTTTTCCGATAAAGTTGCTCATCATGTCGGAGACATAGAGGTTTCCTTTCCCGTCGGCGGTCAGGTCGTTCAAGAACGAGGCGCCGTCCGGGTCGAGGCCGCCGATCTGCGCGCCGGTCGTCTTATCGTAGAGCTTTATATGGTCGATGTCGGTGACGTAGAGCGCTTTGCCGACAATGGCGAGCCCTTTCGGCGCGTGGAGCGGCCCCCCCTTTGAGGAGTCGATGAATTTGAGCGCGATGATCTTTCCGTTCGGGTCGAGCTTGGTGATGAAGCCGTTGTTGTCCTTGTCGGTCGGCGCGCCGTTGATGTTGGAGATGAAGTAATTTCCGCTCTCCGGATCGACGATGAAGCTCTCGGGGGTGGAGAGTCCCGTGACCTCAAAACCGAACAGGGTTGAAAAGGGGAGCAAGAGAAGGAAGGCAACGAATCCGAGCCGTCTGACGTACGCCATGTTTGTCCTCCATTGTGATAGGGGATATGGGAGGTATTATACCCGGCGGCGGCGGCGAAGTCGATAGATTTTACGCGCCGTCAAATGGCCTCTTCGACGATCCAGAAAAAATCGTTCCGGAAGATGTTCCAGCCCCGGAAGGCCTTCTTTGCGCAAGACCACCATGAAGGGGCTCTTCCTCTTTTTGTAACGTTTCCAATTTTTTGACCCGCTTTCAATCTGTCCGGAACTTGGGCGGGGGAGGGCAAAATTCTTGACAAAACGGGGGATAACCTGTTAGGTTTAAAATTCAAAGGTCTGGATTGGATAACGCCTCGAAAAAGAAGGATATTCGCACCCGATTCCTCCTTCAAAGGGAAGCCCTTCCTCAGAAGGACCGCCTCGAGAAAAGTCGGCTGATTTCAGATCGGTTTCTTAGGTCGACTGAATTCCGAGCCGCCCAATCGATTCACTTTTATTTGGCGACCCCGTCCGAGGTTCAGACCGATGAGATGATTCGGTCGGCGCTCCGATTAAATAAGCGGGTGGCGGTTCCGATTATCGATT
>DATDON010000100.1:0-2310 GCA_035293225.1 Candidatus Manganitrophaceae bacterium | reverse complement strand
GAATCAGGAACGCTCCTGTCGGACGAAGAAGACTCCCCCCAAATCATGCGTATTCGGCCGCCGGCTCGAAAAAAAGGAGAAACCGGGGGGGCGGCTTCTATCGTTGTGGTCACGTTCCGGCAAGCGGCCGGAGAATACCAGAGCATCGTCGAAGTGATCCGACCTTCTTCCCAAAGCGGCGTATGGAAAGCGCTCTCCGACCTTTCTCGGAGCCAAGAGGGATTGCAAAGCCTCGCGCAGGATTTGGGACGGCTCCAGGGGGTCGTCTCTATCGAAGTCTACGACCCTACTTATACCTTGATCGCCCACAACTCCAAAGAAAAGGTCGGAGAAAAAGCCCTGGAAGACAGCGCTTACGTCTCTCAAGTTTTTCGGTCCGGAAAAGTGATCGAAGTCGAAAACTCCCGAGCGCAAACCTACAATCTGTTTCTTCCGATCACGATCCCCAAAAAGTCTAAAGAGAAGGCGGTGGCGGTCGCCGAGGTCGCCTTCTCCACCCAAAGCGCTCTTTCGTCTATCGATGATTTCCGATTGAAGAGTCTCGGGATCACGCTCGGACTGACGATTCTTCTCTCCACCCTTCTCTCCTTTTTCCTGCGGCGCTTCGTCACGGGGCGAATTCTACAACTCGCCAAGTTCGCCCACCAGGTCAGCCGCGGCCAAACCCGCGCATTTGCGGCGGCGGACTCCTCCGATGAAATCGGCAGATTGGGGAAAATCCTCAACATGATGGCCGAGAAACTCGAAGCGTCGCGATTGGGCCTCGAGCAAAAGCTTGAGGCGCAGAAGGAGGTCGATCAGTTGAAGGATAATTTTTTGGCGATGATCAGCCATGAATTAAGAACGCCGCTGACGGCCGTGATCGGATTCAGCAACGCCATGCTGGAGGGATACACGGGGGAGGTCACCCCCCCACAGAGAAACTTACTCCAGGAAATTCAAAACAAGGGGGAACATTTAAGCCTCCTTATCAATAATATTCTCGACCTGGAAAAAATACGGAGCGGCCGGATGGAAACGCGCCTTCAAGAGGCCGATCTGGAGCGGATTATCGATCAATCCTTCTCAATGGTCGAAATTCAGGCGAAACGGAAAGGGATCGAATTGGTCAAATCCGTTTCGGTCAATTTTCCGCCGGTCAAGATCGACGCCGTCCAGATTCAAAGCGTCATCACCAACCTTCTCGACAATGCGGTGAAATTCACCCCGGAGGGGGGAAAGGTGGAGCTCTTCGCCCAAATTTCGCAGGGGCGGGAATCCAAAAATCCCTCTATCGAGATCTTCGTCTCCGACACCGGCATCGGAATCCCCCCCGAGGAGCAGGAAAAGATTTTCGATCATTTTTATCAAGCCCAGGGAGGGGCCGACCGGAGCTTTCCCGGAACGGGACTGGGGCTCGCCCTCGCCCGTGAATTCGCGATGTCCCATCGAGGCTGGCTCAAGGTAAAAGAGCGGCCGGGGTGGTCGACCACTTTTTCATTCGGCCTTCCGCTTGAAGGGAATCATCGGACCGGAGGGATCGAACTCCAAAAAACGCCGGTCCATCTCCCCACCATGATCAGGGGAATCATCCAGCTGTTTGAGCAAGAGGAAAGGGAAAATCCTGAAATCTCCGTTTCCCTCCCTCCCGAAGGGGCCCTGGGAGAAGTCATCGCCGACCGGGCCTACCTTCGAGGGATTCTGATCAATATCCTGCAAAATTCCCTTCGATACCGCGACAAAGGAACAGCCGTCCAGGTCCGTTTGGTCCCCGCGGATCGGGCGACCTTGATCGTCATTGATAATCAAGGCCCCCCCTTTTCATCGGAAGAGCTTAAAAAGATCTATGATCACCGTGGGGGGAAAGAGAGGACCCTCATCACGCCCGGGGCGCGGATTCTGTCCCTTCGAATCGCCCGTGAAATCCTCCTCGAACACGAAGGCGCGCTGGAAATAGAAAATCTGGCCGGCGCCGAAAATGGGACGCCCAAAACGGGGGTTCGATTCACAATCCGCCTCCCCATCCCGTCTCGGTTATAAAAAAGGAGAAAAAGAATGTCAAAAAAGAAAATTTTAATCATCGAGGATGAATCGACTTGCGTGAAATTGGTCGACCTGGTGATCAATAAGGATGAGATCGATGTGATCGTCGCCAGGGACGGCGAAGAGGGGGTTCAAAAGGCGATCCAAGAGAGACCCGATCTTATCTTTTTAGATATTATGCTTCCGAAAATGAACGGATACGATGTCGCCAGGGCGATTAAACGGGACGCCGCCCTCGCCTCCGTTCCGATCGTCGCGGTATCCGCGCGCGCGGGCGAAAAAGGAATG
>DATDON010000099.1:0-4550 GCA_035293225.1 Candidatus Manganitrophaceae bacterium | reverse complement strand
GGCGTCCCCAAAACGGAAAAGATCGTACAATCGTGGGTCAATAACCTGGCGACCGACGTCTTTCCGGACGACACGAAGCTGATGGAGGCGATCGCCGCGGGGCAATGCGACGTCGGCATCGTGAATACGTATTACTTCGGGCGTCTGAAAGAAAAAGAGCCGGCCCTGCCGCTTGCGTTATTTTGGCCGAATCAGCAGAATCGCGGCGTCCATGTGAATATCTCCGGCGCCGGCGTCGTTCGGCGCGCCAAACACGAGCCTGCCGCGGTGAAATTCTTGGAGTGGCTTTCAACCGAAAAAGCCCAGCGCCTGTTCGCGGATGTCAATTTGGAATATCCGGCGAATCCCGCGGTCAAGCCGGATCCAAAAGTGACGGCGTGGGGCCCGTTCAAGCAAAATTTAATCAATATCTCCAAGGCCGGCGAGTTGCAGGGAGAGGCGGTCAAATTGATGGATCGGGTCGGCTACAAATAAGGGGATAAACCTTTTATGAGCGCTTCATTGAAGCCAGCCTTAACAAAAGGATCTTTTTGGGAGATTTTGAGGGCCGGTCGGCGGCCGTTTCTCGATCGATGGCAGGTCGCCGCGCTCTTCATAGCCGCCCTTGTTCTGGCGCCGTTGGGGGTTATTTTCCTTTCGTTCTTTTCCCCAAAAGACGATATCTGGCGGCACCTCGTCGCTACTGTTTTGAGCGACCTGATCGTCAACACCCTCCGGCTTGCGGCCGGAGTGGCCCTTGGGACGACCCTCCTCGGCGTCAGCCTGGCGTGGCTGACCGCGGCTTATGATTTTCCCGGGCGGAGGCAGTTTTGCTGGGCCTTGGCGGCTCCGCTGGCGTTTCCCCCCTATGTCGTCGCCTTCGTGAGCATCGGACTGCTCGACTTCACGGGACCGGTTCAGACCTTTTTGCGCGGGTGGCTCGGGCCGGAGCGCTTCTGGTTCCCCAATATCCGCTCCACAGGCGGGGTGATCTGGGTGATGACCTTCACCCTTTATCCCTATGTCTACCTCCTCGCCCGCAACGCCTTTCTGACGCAAGGAAGGCGGGCGCTGGAGGTGGCGCAATCACTGGGCCAGAGTCGGGCGAGAGGATTCTTTAAAGTCGCTTTGCCGATGGCCCGCCCCTGGATCATCGGCGGGGCGACGCTGGCTCTGATGGAAACGCTGGCCGATTTCGGGACCGTCTCTATCTTCAACTATGACACCTTTACGACCGCCATCTATAAGGTCTGGTTCGGGTTGTTTTCCTTGACCGCCGCGGCGCAACTGGCCTCCCTTCTGGTCTTGATCGTCTTTATCATTCTGTTGGTGGAGCAACAATCCCGCTTCCGTCCCCGTTATTCTCAAGCGGGAAGAGACGCCCCAAGCGGCGATCGGCTCCCGCTCCGCGGCGTCCGTGGATGGATCGCTTTCGCCTACGCGTCGCTGGTCCTGTTGGTCGCTTTTGTCATTCCGCTGGGACAGCTTTCCGTCTGGGCGGTTCAGGCGTTTGACCGGGACTTTGACCGCCGCTTCTTCTCCTTTTTGATCCATTCCGTCTCGTTGGGGGGAATGGCGGCGCTCCTCACCTGCGGAGCCGCCCTCATTCTTGTTTATGCGAATCGGCGAAAGAACGACTTTTTCACGCGCGCCATCGTCCGCGTGGCGACCTTAGGCTACGCCCTTCCCGGCTCGGTGCTCGCCGTCGGCGTATTCATTCCGCTGGCGTGGATCGATAACCAAATGATCGATTGGGCGAAAAGTTTATTGGGATGGGATATCGATCCCCTTTTCAACGGCGCGATGATCGCCATGCTCTTGGCTTATCTCATCCGGTTTTTAGCGGTCTCCCATGGGGCGATGGACAGCGCCATGAATCGGATCACCGCCAACATGGACGAGACCGCCCGCAGTTTAGGCCTCTACGGCGCCCCCTTGCTCCGAAAGGTTTATCTTCCGATGTTGCGAGGGGGGCTGCTGACCGCCGCCATATTGGTATTCGTCGACGTGATCAAGGAGATGCCGATTACCCTGATGACCCGTCCCTTCGGCTGGGACACGTTGTCGGTCAGGATCTTCGAGATGACCTCGGAGGGGGAATGGGAGCGCGCCGCGCTCCCCGCGGTGGCGCTCGTTTTGGCGGGGCTCATTCCGATTATGCTTTTAACAAAATATTCGGAGAAGAGGGACTGAGCCGGCCGGGACGCGCTTTGATCCTATTTCATTTTTGAATGAGGGGTGATCTTACGGAACAAAACATGACGACCGTTATCGAGTTGCGACGGGTGACCAAGATCTACCCCGGGGGAAAGACCCCCGCGGTTTACGACATTTCTTTTAAAGTCGATCAGGGGGAGGTCTTGGCCCTCCTTGGCCCAAGCGGCAGCGGGAAAACCACCCTCCTTCGATTGATCGCAGGCTTCGAGGTTCCCGAACAAGGGGAGATCTTCTTGAGCGGCGATAAGATGAGCCGACCGGATTATTGCGTCCCGCCGGAGAGGCGGGGGGTCGGGATGGTCTTCCAGGATTACGCGCTCTTTCCCCATTTGACCGTGGAAGAAAATATCTCGTTCGGGCTTGGGAAGTGGCGCCGGGAGGCGCGGCGGAAAAAGGTGGAGGAGGTGATCGATCTGGTCGGCTTGACCTCCCTGACGGGTCGATACCCGCATGAGCTTTCCGGAGGACAGCAGCAACGGGTCGCCCTGGCCCGCGCCCTGGCCCCCAATCCGATCATCATTATGCTGGACGAGCCGTTCAGCAATCTGGATCCCGATATGCGGTCGCAGATGCGGGAGGAGGTGTCGACCATCTTGCGGCGCGCCGGAAGCGCCGCCATCCTGGTGACCCATGACCACGAGGAGGCGTTCGCCATGGCGAATAAGATCGCCGTTTTGAACGCGGGGAGGTTGGAGCAGCTCGATGTTCCGGAAGTGATCTATCATATTCCGGCGACCCCCTTTGTGGCGAATTTCGTCGGCCAGGCCGATTTTCTCCCGGGAGTGGTTCGGGAGCGGGAGGTGGCGACCGAAATCGGGTCTTTCCCGAATAAACCATGCTTTACCCCGGGGACGGAGGTGATGGTGATGATTCGTCCCGATGACATCGATCTGGTCCCCGACGCGCAGGGAACGGCGCGGATCTTAAGCCGCCAGTTTAAGGGCTCCGAGAATCTTTACGCCGTCATTCTTCCTTCGGGACAAATCCTTCATAGCAGCCAACACTCTCTCGATGTCTATCCCGATCGAACGCAAGTGGATCTGAAGCTCAAGGTGACCCATACCATTATTTTTAATAAAGACGACGGATTTCTGAAAACGAGCCGAAAGAACGCAATGGAGTTCGGATGAGCGGGGTGAGAAAAGAGGAAGAGCTTCTCCAAAGACATATTGCGAAGCGCCATCTCAAGACGACCAAAGAGCGCAGCGCCGTTTTACGCGCGTTGCTGGAGGCGGAGCGTCATGTCACCGCGGAGGAACTCTACCGCGTCATGAAGCAAAAGGGCTCTTCGATCGGCCTTGCCACCATCTACCGCGCCCTCAACCTCTTCTGCGAGAGCGGTTTGGCGGAGCAGCGGCAGTTCGGCGACGGGCACGCCCGTTATGAGTTGACGTACAACGTCAACCATCATGATCACCTGGTTTGCACGCGATGCGATCGAATCATCGAATTCGAAAACCTGGACATCGAGAAGCTCCAAGAAAAAGTCGCCCGGAGGCATCGCTTTACGGTTTACAAACATAAATTGGAATTGTACGGCCTCTGCTCGGATTGTTCGAAAGGAGACGAGCGAACGACGGAGGAGAAAAAGGCAAAACGCTGAATTTCATATCAATACGAAAACGTTTATCTTATCGAGAGGAGAAAAACATGCGACGATGGATCGGTTCGGTTGTTGTGATAGGCGCGATGGGTTGGATGGCCGCGGCGGCGGAGGCGAGAGATTTTAAAGTCTACGGTTATGCGACGCCGGATCAGGGAGAGGCGGAAGTGTCGTACTGGCTCGATTACTTTATCCGAAGCGATCAGCGGTATGTTTTTCTGGATGGGCAAACGGTTGATAAAGAGCGCCTGTTTCGGCATACGTTCGAGTTGGAGTACGGCGTGACCGACCGTTGGACGATCGCCGGTTACCTCGACTTTGAAGATCCGAACGGAAAAAATCCGGAGTATGTTCAGGCGCGGGCGGTCGTCTCCCGCTACCGGCTCTTCAAGCCGAAGGAGCGGCTCTTCGACACGGCCCTCTATTTTGAATATTATCTTCCTTATGAAAGATACCGAACGGAGGAACATCTCGAGACCCGGCTGATTTTTGAAAAGGAGATCCAGCCGCTATTGATCCGCCTGAACCCGATCTTCGACAAGAAACTTTCCGGCGTCGGCCTTGTGGAGGGGATGGAGTTTGAGTACGCCGTCGGGTTTTATCTCCCCGCTTCCCGGGAAGTCCGATTGGGCCTGGAGTTTTACGGGGAGATGGGGCCCCTCTCGAACCTCAATTCTCCAAAGGACCAGGAGCACTTCATCTTTCCGACCGTTCAGCTCACGCCGGCCAAAGGGATCGGGCTGGAGCTGGG
>DATDON010000098.1:0-3230 GCA_035293225.1 Candidatus Manganitrophaceae bacterium | reverse complement strand
ATCGCCTCGAAAAGCCAATCCTCTTCGAGAAAATCGGCGTGTTCCGGATGTCGCACGAACGGAAGGTGGGAGTGAAGGACCAGCGACAAATAGCCTTTTTCCATGATTCAGACTCCTCGATTCAAATCTCTTGAAGGGACGGGAAAAACCCCGATTCCCAACCCGGGGCTTATTTCCTCAGCAAGCTCAAAGAGAAGAGGTTCGCCGCCAGGGCCTCCCGGACCTCTCTCTCAATCGGTTCCAGAGGGAGCCGCCTCCCTTCGTCAAAAGGGGAGACCCCCTTTTGCTCAAATTCTTCAATCGTCCACCACTCTTCATCCAGACGGTTGGAAGGCCCCGCGGGAGGGGTATGAGCGAGGTTGGACCGACCGATCGTCGCAAATCGTCCCGTCCGCGACTTCACCCCGATGTCGATCAGAAAGGTCCGGTCAGGCCGCCCGACGTCGATATACCAGTTTCCGATCCGTTGGAACACCTCGATATCCCAAAAGAAGCCGAGATCGGCTGAATCGGTCACATCGTAGGCCCGGAGGTTCAGCCGCGTCTCGGGGTCGGCGACCCGCTGGTTCCCCTCTCCCAGGCCTTCGGGGGTAACCTCCCAATAGGCGAAAAGCCGCCAGGGGTCTCGGACCAGCGCGACAATGGCGTTGGCGCCATACTCCCGGGGGATTTCCGTGAACGGGGCCGGGCTGAAAATCACCTTTTCGTCGCGCGCTTCCCCTTCTCCCGCGTGGGCTCCCATTTTCGCCGGCGGCGCCTCTTTTGCGGCAGGGGGAGTCTCGGCTTTTTCCCTCTCCTCCGGAGAGATCGTCTTTATGAGAAGCTCGATCATCTCTCTTTTTTTAAGGGTCGGGCGGAGCGCAACGCCGCGGCTTTTGGCGAGGGCCCGCAAGGCGGCGATCGTCTTTTTTTCAAGTTCCTGTCGGTTCATTTTTCCCCTCCCGATCGAGCGTTTTTTGGCGGCAGTATGGGCAGATCCGCCACTCCGGCTGGAGAAGCTTTCCGCAAGAAGAGCAGACATAAGGAGAGGCGGCGCCGCAATAAGGGCAGATGAGAAAGTCGATATGGATCGACCGGTCGCATTGAACGCAAAAGCTTTTGAACGCATCTTCCATTTCGGCCACCCGCGCGACCTCTTCAAATGTCGTCATCCCCCGTTGAACTTTCCGGAGGCCGTCCTCCTCCATTGAAGTCATTCCCAGCGCGTAGCCGGCGGCGCGGATCTCCTGATCGGTCGCGCCGGCGGAGATCAGCTCCTTCAGTTTGGGGCCGACGGTCATGACCTCAAAGAGGCCGACCCGGCCGGAGAAACCGGTGTAATGACACGCGCTGCATCCGCTTTCCCGAAGAAGAGAAGAATCGCCGCCGAGCGGCGCCTCCTGCGGGGCGTCGTTATTGATCGGGTCGGCTGAATGCGGAGGCTTGCATCGGAGGCAGAGCTTTCGGACGAGCCTCTGCGCGATGATTCCGGCCACCGTCGATGAGACGAGGTAACGCGGAACGCCGATATTGACCAGCCGGGAGATCGTCGAGGCGGCGTCGTTGGTATGGAGGGTGGAGAGGACCAGGTGTCCGGTCATCGCGGCCCGGAAAGCGATCTCGGCCGTCTCAAGGTCCCGAATCTCCCCCACCAAAATGATGTTCGGGTCTTGCCGGAGGATCGAACGCAAGCTGGAGGCGAACGTAAAACCGATATCGGGGTTGATCTGAACCTGGTTGATCCCGTCGATCGTATACTCCACCGGATCTTCCACCGTGGTCAGATTGTTCGTCTCCGACCGGAGCTCGTTGATGATCCCGTAGAGGGTTGTCGTTTTTCCGCTTCCGGTCGGGCCGGTCACCAAAATCATCCCCTTCTTTTTTTTGATGAGCGCCTGAACGGCGTTCAGATCTTTCTCAAAAAGCCCGATCTGATCGAGTTGAATGAGCATTTTCGAGGGATCCAAAATTCGAAGGACCATTTTCTCGCCGTGACGGGTCGGCAAAGTCGAGACCCGGATATCGACCTCCCGGCCTTGGGCCTTCAGCCGCACCGCCCCGTCCTGCGGAAGACGGCGCTCTGAAATGTCGAGTTTGGCGAGAATCTTGATTCGGGAAAGGAGGGGGCTTTGAACCCATTTGGGAAGGCGCATATCCTCTTTCAAAAGGCCGTCAATCCGGTATCGAACGCGAAATTCGGCCTGACCCGGCTCAATGTGAATGTCGCTGGCGCGCAATTTCATCGCTTTGCTCAAGATCAGGTTGGTCAACTGAATAACCGGCGCCAACCGGCTTCTCTCTTCGAGGGAATGGCTCTCGGTCGGCTCGGCTCCCCCGAGTTCGGGGACGATTTCAATCATCGCGGCGCCGAAATCCTTGGCGGAGGCTTCAATAATTTTTTCAACCGAGGTCTCGAGATGATAGCTTCGCTCGATCGTTTCAAGGATCTCCTTTCGAGTGGCCACCACCGGGGTGATCGCCATGCCGGCGTGAAAGCGAAGATCGTTGATCGACTCGTAGTCGAGCGGGTCGACCATGGCGAGGGTCAGTTTTTTGTTTTGGACTTCGATCGGGACCGCGAGATGGCGTTTCGCCAGCGATTCCGGGATCAAGAGGAAGAGCTCCGGATCGATCTGCATCGAACCCGGCTCCACGTATCGCATACCAACCTGGGACGCCAGCGCTTGCGCCATCCGGCTTTCTGAAACCATCTGCAATTGGATGAGGATCTCCCCCAATCTTTTTCCGGTTTTCTTCTGCTCGGAGAGCGCCCGTTGCAAATGGGCCGGCGCCAGAAATCCGATTTCAACCAAGAGGTCTCCCAATTTTTTCTTATCGCTCTTTCGCCCTTCCCCCTTGACGATCTCCTTCAATGGATCGATCTCCCCCCGGCGGCCCGGCCCACCCCCGATCGAACAAATCTGATGGACGATTCGGTTGACCTTCTTTTTGGAGCGCTGACGAAACGATTAAACTGTCCCAACATTCCGTTGTGGATAAAAATCGGAGAGACAAATTCATTGTAGTATAGTCCGAAAATTAAAGTCAATCAAACCGAAAAACGGGTCGCGCCCTTATTTGATTTTGATGTTGTCCATGGGTCTTTCGTAGGGGCGCAATATATTGCACCTCATGAGGGCGGCGCCGAATCGCTTGACAATCCCGATGTTCGGGAGTAGCCTCCTTCTCATCATGGAAAAAAGAGAGTCGGAGCGGGCGAATTTTAACTTAAAGACGGTGGTGATTCCAAA
>DATDON010000097.1:0-4100 GCA_035293225.1 Candidatus Manganitrophaceae bacterium | reverse complement strand
CGCGGCGGGGAGGCCTTTGGAGTTCAAGCAGAGCCAGATTAAATTGCGGGGACACAGTTTTGAATGCCGCATCAACGCCGAGTGCCCTGAAAAATTCACCCCCTCCCCCGGAACCATCACCGCCTATCATTTGCCGGGAGGACCGGGAGTCCGCGTCGACTCCGCCGGATACGCCAATTGCGTCGTGACGCCTTATTACGACTCTTTGATCGCAAAATTGATCGTCCACGCGGGGACCCGGGATGAGGCGATCGCGAAGATGAGGGGGGCGCTCTCCGAGTTCGTCATCGAAGGGATTAAGACCACCATCCCTCTGCATAAACGTGTTTTTGAAGATCCTTCCTTCATCAAAGGAAGGTTCTCCACCCATTTTTTGGAACGATTTCTCTCATCGAACGCCATTCAATAAGCCGATGTTTCCTTTTCCGTTTTATTTCATTGCCGACCCTTTCCTTTGCGCAGCGCCCGACAGCGGGTCTGATCCTGGAAAAGACCTTGTCAAAATCCTCGATGCGGCGATCGACGCGGGGGCTCGGCTGGCGCAATACCGCGATAAAAACAGCTCGCGGAGGGAAAAGTATGAGATTGCGAAAGCGATGAGGGAAGTCTCGCGCCTTCGGGGGGTCACCTTGATCATCAATGACGATATCGATCTGGCCTCGGCCGTCGGAGCGGACGGCGTCCACCTGGGCCAGGACGATCTTCCGATCTGGGTCGCCCGGAAGGCGCTGGGGGAAAAGGCGATCGTCGGCGTTTCCACCCATTCTCTTCAGGAGGCGGTTCAAGCGGAGTCGGAAGGGGCCGACTACATCGGGTTCGGGCCGGTCTTTAAGACTCAAACGAAAGAGAGCCGATATCCCGTATTGGGAATCGAGTCCATCGCGGAAGTGAAGCGGCGCGTTCGTGTTCCCCTCTACGCGATTGGCGGAATTCGACTTGCGCGTCTGCCGGAAATCATCGGGGCGGGCGCGGAGGGGGTGGCGGTCGTTTCCGCCTTAGCCGGCGATATCCGGTTGAACGTAGCGAAATGGACAGATTTTTTAAACAAAGAAATCGCGCGCAAGCTTGACAAAAAGGGATAAAGGAGATAACCTTTTTATACGATTTTGGCGTCTGTATGATGGTTCGAAGGCTTTATTTAAAACTAGGAGACGCGGTCATTCATCATCAGTTTCCGCAATGGGGAAAAGGCGTCGTCGTGGAAGAGCGGAACTCCCAGATGATGGGGGGACTCTGCATGGTTCGCATTATTTTCAATGACGGGAAGGAGCGGTCTTTCATCAATAACTTAGACGATCATAACTGCTGTTACTACGCCGGTATTCGTCTCTCTTAGTCATCGTCCTTCCAAATCTTAACCCGGTCGAGTTATTCAATGACGAATGAAAAGATTTTGGTGGTTGATGATGAAGCGAATATCAGACTTTTATGCGAACAAATCTTGATTCGTCATGGATATCTTCCTACCTGTGTTGAAAGCTCCCGAAAAGCGCTCGCGGCGGTCTCGGAAGAGAGTTTTGATCTTTTGATGACCGACATCTCAATGCCGGAAATGGACGGATTGCAGCTTCTCCAATCCGTCCGCGAGTTCCAGGATGACCTCCCCGCCATCGTCATTACCGGGCATGGCCGTCTGGATCAGGCGATCCGGTCGCTCCATCTGGGGGCCCAAGCTTTTATCGTAAAGCCGTTTACGCAGCAGGAGCTTCTGCAGGCGATTCAGGAAACCCTTGAAAAGAACCGGCTGGCGAAAGAGAACATGCGCTTAAAACTGCTGATGCCTCTTTTTGAAATCAGCCAAAACCTCCTTTTAGAATTAAACCCCTCCGCCCTCTTCACGCAAATCGCTCGTGTCGCTTCGAAGGAAACGAAGTCAGACCAGGTGGTTCTCATGTCGCTCGATGATCCGGACGCCGCGCTTGAGGTCAAGGCCTCTTTCCCCCCGCTCGAAGAAACCGAGCGATCGAAGACGTTGCTCGATCTGTTCAATCAGGTGGGATTGAAATCCGTTGAAAATAAGGAGCCGATTATTTTTATCGAAGAAGAGGGGGCGTCTGACATTCAGGGTCTCCTTGATGAGGTAGGATTCTCCTCATTCATTTCGATCCCCCTCACTTGCCAGGGGAAGATATCGGCCGTATTAAATCTCTTCAAGCGCGTCGGAAGCGTCCCCTATAACCAGAGCGACATCGAACTCATCTCCATTCTTTCCGGGCAGGCCGCCATCGCAATTGAAAACGCCAGACTTTTCACGGGACTTGAGAAATCGCATTTTGAATCGATGAAAGCGCTGGCGCAGGCCATTGAAGCGAAGGACCTCTATACACGGGGACACTGTGATCGAATGGTCGAATATGCGCTCGCCATCGCCGACCGATTGGGACTTTCCGAAGAAGAAAAGAAACACCTGGGATATGGCGCCGCGCTTCACGACATCGGGAAAATCGGGATTCATGAACTTATTTTAAACAAGTCCGGCAAATTGACCGAGCGCGAGTACGAGGTGATGAAGGGGCATCCCGCGATGGGCGCGGAAATCATCAAAGGGGTCGAATTTCTCAGCCCCGTGGCGCCGATTATTTACTATCACCAGGAACGTTATGACGGAAAGGGATATCCTGAATGCCTCTCCGGAGAGGAGATTCCGGTCGGGGCGAGAATCATCGCCATCTTAGACACCTTCGACGCCATGACCTCGGACCGCCCTTACCGAAAGGCCCTTCCGATGGAAGTCGCTTTCTCCGAGCTTCGGAGATGCGCCGGAACACAATTTGATCCCAAGATCGTGGAGACATTGATTTCGATTATTCACGAGGATCAAATTAAAAAACACGCCCATAATAAATCAACTCTTATTCCCAAAATAACCCCGCAATAAAGTCGCGACCTTCCCGGCGCTGTCTTTTCATAAAGAGACTCTTGGAGCGTTCGATGTTTTCTTCTCTCGATCCTTTTTTCTCAAAATAAGGGAAACAACCGAGCAGGGGGAGACCGGTTCGTCGCCGCAGGGTCTCAGGATTCGTCTTATCCGCCAAGGTTTCTTGAGGGGTCGTACGGTTTAAGAGGATTCCTTGAAATGGGAGGCCTTGTTGGGAACCGTATTGAATCGTTAAAAGGGTGTGGTTGATCGTCCCCAAGCCGCTCCGCGCCACCAAAAGGACAGGCAATTCTAAGAATAAAATAAGATCGAGGAGATCCGATTTCGCCGTGAGGGGGACCAGAAGCCCTCCGACCCCTTCCACGATCAAAAAAGAGTGGGCGCGGCGAAGCTGTTCATAGGCGCTCCTAATTTTCTTGAAATGAATTCTCCTCTTTTCCCTGATCGACGCGACCCAAGGGGCCAATGGATATTGATAGGGATAAGGGGTAATGAGGCCGAGCGGATCTTCGACGCGGGCCGCGGCTCTCAAATAGCTCCCATCCGCCGGAATGAGCTTTCCGCCCCTTCTGCGGCAACCTGTTTCAATCGGCTTCATCACGCCGACATCGACCCCTTGCGAAACAAGAAATCGCGCGATGGCGCCGGCGATCACCGTCTTGCCGACCCCGGTGTCGGTCCCGATAATAAAGATTCCCTTTGGGGAGGAAAGAACCAAGCTTGCCTTTCGAGGAAAAATTAGAAAAAAGGAAGAATCCGGCTGTCCAAGTTAAAAACTTGTCCTGAAACATGTTTCATGCGCGAGAGGTCAAAGATAAATCGAGAGACCTCCTCCAGAGTGGACGGGCGCCCGAGGGTGTTTTCTTGGATCATCCTTTTTTTCTCAACAGGAGGAAGAGAAGCGGTCATCGGAGTCGGAAGGTAGCCCGGCAAGACTGCGTTGACCTGAACGCCGCTTCTTCCCCATTCTTTCGCCGCGGATTGGGTGAGGGCGATGAGGCCTCGTTTTGAGGCGGCATAAGACGCTTGTCCGACCCGGCCCGTATAGGCGGCGTAAGAAGAAATATTAATGATGTGGCCTTCCCCTTTTTCAACCATCGCCCGCCCCGCTTCACGCATGCAAAAAAACACCCCGGAGAGATTCACCCCGATCACTTGATCCCATTCCCCCTCCTCCATCCTGGAAAAAAGGATATCTCCCGTGATCGCGGCGCTGTTGATA
>DATDON010000096.1:0-2983 GCA_035293225.1 Candidatus Manganitrophaceae bacterium | reverse complement strand
TTGGCGGAAAAATCTTGTTTATGATATAACAAAAACAAAAGGAGTACAGTTCGATGAACGAAAGGATTTTATTGGAAAAAGCGGAGGGGGGTTACATTGTGGCGGAAGCCAATCCCGACCCGAAACACCCGACCGACCTCTGGGTCAACAAGGCGGTCTTTACCGATTTCGCCTCCGCGGTAGAAGAGATCAGAAGAAGGCTTCGCGTGTCGGACATTATCGCCTCGAAAGAAGGAAAACTCAGCCTTTAAAAATGGATGTCTGCGCGTTGAACGCTCATCCATCAATCATCGGAAGGGTGTTCGCCTGTTTTTCAGCGTGATAGGAGCTGCGGACGAGCGGTCCCGCCTCAACATGCTTCAGCCCCATTTTCTCCCCCTCCTGTTTAAGTTCAAGGAATTCATCGGGATGGACAAACCGCGCGACCGGAAGATGTTTTGCGGTCGGCTGGAGATATTGTCCCAGGGTGAGAATATCGCAGCCGACTTCGACCAGATCGGCCATGACGGATCGAACTTCCTCGATCTTTTCCCCCAGTCCCAACATGAGACCGGTCTTTGTGAGAAAACCGGCCTCCTTCGACCAGGCGAGGATCTGCAAGGAACGGGGATACTTGGCTTGAGGGCGAACCTGCCTATAAAGTCTTGGAACGGTTTCAGTGTTATGGGCCAGAATATCAGGCTTGGCGGCCAGAACGATCCCCAGCGCCTCTCTTTTCCCTTGAAAGTCGGGGATCAGGACTTCGACCGCGCAATCCGGAGAACGTTCCCTGATTTTACGGATCGATTCGGCGAATATTTCCGCCCCGCCGTTTGCAAGCTCGTCCCGATTGACCGAGGTGATCACGGCGTGGCCGAGCCCCAACGCGGCGACCGCCTCGGCGAGACGTTCCGGCTCGGCCAGGTCGAGTTCGCCGGGGCGTCCGAACGCCACGGCGCAGAAACCGCAGCTGCGGGTGCAGATTTCGCCGAGGATCATAAAGGTCGCCGTCCCAATATTCCAGCACTCCCAGATATTGGGGCACCTCGCCTCTTCGCAAACGGTGTGAAGGCCGCGTTCCTTAACGAGCCGGCGGACCTTGAGATAATTTTCCCCCGTCTTCGGAGTAACCTTAAACCACGAGGGGAGCCGCTCGGCGCGAGGTTGGGGCGGGGTTAAAAAATGTCGGTCGGGCATTGTGTCTCCTAAAAGTGAATCGCCTCGTTGAACACCGCCCCTCCCGCCTCCATCACCGCTTCGGAGAGGGTGGGGTGAGGATGGACCGCCTGTTTCAACTCCAGCGCAGTCGCCTCCACCGTTTTGGCGAGGACAAATTCGCCGATCAGTTCGGTCGCTTCCGGCCCGATCAGATGCGCCCCTAAAATTTCGCCGTATTGCGCGTCGGAGACGATCTTGACAAAGCCTTCGGTCTCCCCCAGCGCGATCGCTTTCCCATTGGCGGCGAAGGGGAATTTGGCGACCTTGATGGCGACCCCCTGCGACTTCGCTTTCTCTTCCGTTAAACCGACCGACGCGACCTGCGGCTGGCAGTAAACGGCGTTGGGGATCGAGAGAAGATCGACCGGCGGCCGCTGGATCCCGGCGATCATTTCGACCACGGCGACCCCCTGCGCCATCGCGCCGTGCGCCAGGGCGGGCCGGGTCGTCACGTCGCCGATGGCGAAGAGATTCGGAACGTTGGTCTTCATCCGCTCGTCGACCTGAATCGCCCGGCTCTTCTCGTGAAGCGCGACGCCGACCGCTTCCAGGCCGATCCCCTCCACATTCGGCGCTCGGCCGACGGCGACTAAAATCCTTTCGGCTTGGATCTCTCTTCCCCCTTCTTCGGTCTGAATCTGGATGGAAAAGGCGCCGTCCCGGTCTTTGATCGAATCGACGCGCGCCCCGGTCAAGACTTCCATCCCCCTCTTTTTGAAGCTTCGTTCGAGGAGCGCCGACACCTCCCGGTCTTCCAACGGCAAGAGGGAGGGCGCCATTTCGACGATGGTGACCTTGGCTCCATAGACTGCATAGACATAGGCGAACTCGACGCCGACGGCGCCCCCTCCGACAATGGCGACCGACCGGGGGAGCTCCCGCAGCGACAGCGCCTCATCGCTCGTGATGATCCGTTCGCCGTCGACCTTCAGATTTGGAAGGCTCCGGACCCGCGATCCGGTCGCGAGGATCGTCCGCTCCCCTTGGATGATTTTCTTTCCCTCCGCGGAAGAGACTTCAATCCGATCCGGCGCGATCAATTTCCCGATTCCGGAATAGACATCGACCTTGTTCTTTTTCATCAAGCCCTGAACGCCGTTGTAAAGTTTCTGGATAACCTTCCGGCTCCGGTCGATCGCTTGGCCGAAATCGGGGCGGATGTTCTCGACCTTGATTCCGTATTCCTCCGAACGTTGAATGAGCGAGAGGACCTCCGCGTTTCGAATGATCGCCTTGGAAGGGATGCAGCCATGATGGAGACAGACCCCTCCGACCGCCTCTTTTTCAACGACGGCGACCTTCAATCCGAGCTGTCCCGCCCGGATCGCGGCAACGTACCCTCCGGGACCGCCTCCCAGTATCACGACGTCATAGTTTTTATTTTCAGACACGTTTTACTCCATAAAGGGACGTTAAACGTTACTCGTTATTCGTTATACGTTATTCGGAAAAACGATTAACGACTCACGTTTAACGAATAACGTTTCTTTCATTCACAGCGCCAGGTAGAGCGGGTTTTGGATGATCCGTTTCAGCTCTTTTAAAAATTCCGCCGCCTGAACGCCGTCGGCGACCCGGTGATCGGTGGAAAGGGTCGCTTTGACCGTTTTGCCGATTCCGATTTTTCCGTTGGTCACGACGGGCTTCTCCAAAACCGATCCGATCGCCAACACCCCCGCTTCGGGCGGGGTGATGATGGCGCTGAATGATTCCACGTCGTACATCCCCAGGTTCGAAACGCTGAAGACTGAACCGGTATACTCCTCCGGCCTGAGCCTCTTCTCGC
>DATDON010000095.1:0-8777 GCA_035293225.1 Candidatus Manganitrophaceae bacterium | reverse complement strand
CCTCCCGGCAAATGATAGGCGGTGATGGTTCCGGGGGAGGGGGTGAATTTTTCAGGGCACTCGGCGTTGATGCGGCATTCAAAACTGTGTCCCCGCAATTTAATCTGGCTCTGCTTGAACTCCAAAGGCCTCCCCGCCGCGATCTTAATTTGCTCCTTGACCAGGTCGATCCCACTCACCATTTCGGTGACGGGATGCTCCACCTGAATCCGGGTATTCATCTCTATGAAATAAAAATTATGGTCCTTATCGAGAAGAAATTCGACGGTCCCCGCGTTGACATAATGAGAGGCGGCCACGGCTTCGAGGGCGGCGCGGCCCAACTCTCTCCGAAGCCGCTCATCGACCACCGGCGAAGGACTTTCTTCGATTAATTTCTGGTGGCGTCGCTGAATCGAACAATCTCTTTCCCCCAGATGAACCACTTTCCCCTTTTCGTCGGCTAAAACTTGAATCTCGATATGGCGGGGGTCGATAAAATATTTTTCGATATAGACGCCGTCGTCCCCGAAAGCGCCCTTCGCCTCCATCTGGGCGGTCTGGAGCGATTGGGCGATCTCCTCCTCTTTATGAACGACCCGCATCCCCCGCCCTCCCCCGCCGGCGACCGCCTTGATGATGACGGGGTAACCGATTTTTTTCGCCACTTCAATCGCCTCTTTCTCGCCGTTCACCTTGCCGTCGCTTCCGGGTACGACGGGGAGCCCTTGCTTCATCATTATCTCGCGGGCCTTCGCTTTATCTCCCATGAGACTGATGCACTCCGGAAAGGGGCCGATAAACTTGATTCCAGCCGACTCGCAGACTTCGGCGAAGTGGCTGTTTTCGGCGAGAAAACCGTATCCGGGATGGATCGCCTCCGCCCCGGTGATTTCGGCCGCGCTGAGAATGTTGGGGATATTCCGATAGGAAAGGGTGGCGTCGGCCGGCCCGACGCAGACACTTTCGTCGGCGAACCGAACATGGAGGGAAGAGGCGTCGACTTCGGAATGGATCGCTACGGTTCGGATTCCCAACTCTCTACAGGCGCGAATCACCCGAAGCGCGATCTCTCCGCGATTGGCGATCAATATTTTTTTAAACATCTCGTCTATTCGGTCCGCGCAAAACAGGTGGGGCGAACGGGCCGGTCGCCCCGACCCCACCGGCGATCATGAGAGCGGTTCGATTTTAAAAAGAGGCTCTCCATATTCTACGGCGGCTCCGTCCTCCACGCAAATTTCGACGATCTTCCCTTCGACATCCGATTCGATCTCATTCATCAATTTCATCGCCTCAACGATGCAGAGAATCTGCCCTTTTTTGACTAAATCTCCGATTTCCGCGTAAGGGTCGGCGTTGGGAGAGGGGGCCCTATAAAACGTGCCTACAATCGGAGAGCGGATCGTCACGCTTCCCTCCTCATCCCCTTTTTTGACTTCCAGGGAGGCCGCGGCCTCCCTTTCCATCTCCGTCGCCGGCGGCAAAGGCGCCGGTCTCTCTTTCGCCGAAGAAGGGGCCTCTTTTCGGACCCGAATTCGTCTTCCCCCTTCTTCCACTTCAATTTCTGTCAACGAGGCGTCATACAGCAAGTCGATTAATTTTTTGATCTCTTTAAAGTCCATGGCCACTCTCTGGATGAAGCGTTCAATCAAGGAGAAAGATCTGAGAGGAAAATGATCGCGCCGCGTTTAAGGGACAGCGCCTCTTTTACTTCACGCGCTCAACATAAGCGCCGGAACGGGTGTCGACTTTGATGATCGTTCCCTCTTCTATATAAAGCGGGACTTTAACCGTGGCGCCGGATTCCAATTTCGCCGATTTTGTTCCCCCCGTGGCGGTGTCGCCGCGAATACCGGGGGCGGTTTCGACAATTTTTAATTCGACAAAGAGAGGCAAATCGACCGTCAACGGTTTTCCTTGATAAAAAAGGATTTTCATGATCATATTTTCTTTTAGAAAATCTTTTGATCCGCCGAGTTGTTGAGCCGTGACGAAAAGTTGCTCATAGGTGTCGGCGTCCATAAAGTGATATTCTTCTCCTTGGGCGTAAAGGAACTGCATCTCCCGCTCCACGAGGTCGGGCTCGTTGAATTTTTCTCCCGAACGGAAGGTCCTCTCCAACAAGTTTCCGGTCTTCAAGTTCTTCAGTTTGGTCCGGACAAAAGCGCCCCCTTTTCCAGGTTTGACATGTTGAAATTCGACGATCGAGTAAGGATCTCCGTCGATTTCCAGTTTTGCCCCGTTTCTAAAATCACTTGTTGGGATCACTACGCTTCCCCTTTCGTTTCTTTTCCTGAGCGTTCAATGTCCTTAAATGAGCGATTGCGCCCAATACCCCCAAGAGGTAGCTTTGAGGGCCGAATCCCGTCACCTGCCCGACCGCGACCTCGGAAATCATGGAGGTCTTCCGAAACTCCTCCCGCCGGTGGATGTTCGAGAGGTGGACCTCGACGGTTGGAATTCCGACCGCAAGAATGGCGTCCCGAATGGCGACGCTCGTGTGTGTGTAGGCGGCGGGGTTCACGACAAGGGCATCAAACTTCCCGAGGGCCCCCTGAATTTTATCGACCAACGCCCCTTCCGAATTAGACTGAAACGTTTCGACCGAGACCCCTTCTTTTTTGGCCAGATCGATCATCCGCCGGTCAATTTCAGACAAGGAGAGCGTTCCATACTTTTCGGGCTCGCGCGTTCCCAATAAATTTAAATTCGGGCCGTGTAAAACCAGAAGCCGGTACATGGTTAAAGCTCTTCCACGAGAGTCGCGGCCTCTTTTTTCATCAGGAACCTTCCCTTTCCGAAATTTTTTTCCGAACCGACGGCGAGGAGCAGAAAATACTCCGCGTTTATTTTTTTAATCAGGACGCTGGTCCTTTCGGTCAGAATGCTGATTTCCTCCGAGGCGCCGAGATCAAGCGACAATCCTGTTTTATCCACGGCGCGTAAAAGGGCGCTGTATTCGGCGGCGAAAGAGGCCAGATCCAGCAACGGGTCGGCCTTATATTCTTCCAGGATGATCCCATCCATCCCGGAGATGGCGACGCCGAGGACGTCGTCTATTTTACCGGCGATCTGCTGAAGGTTATCGGCGAAACTCATGGCGTTCGTGAGACCGGCCCGTCCTTAAAGGTCGCGGCGGTTCGATCTCTTCCCCTTCTCCTTTAACGTCGTTCTTCTTTCCGAATCGAATCGAGCCAGGCCTGCAGGCGTTGCGCCTTCCCCGCTCTCGGTTTACTTTTCTCGGCGCCGCCGGGCGATTCCGTGGAAGGCGCCCCTTTTGCGAGGGCCGCCCATTTCTCTGTCGCTTTCCGAAGGCCCGCGGCGCTTTCCTCGTCTGAAGGATCACGCGTTAAAAGCTTCTTGTAAACGTCAATCGCTTTGTCGTAATGTCCTTGACTCATATAGAGGCTCGCCAGCGTGGTCGAGAGGACCCCATCGCCGGAGACAGATCCGGATGGACCCCCTTTCGCCTCCCTTTCGCCCCCTTGGTAGACAACCGTCTCGTCCGAAGATCCAGCCGCCTCTTCCGGGTCGATCGCATCGGAGAGGGCGCCGGGCGCCTCCATCGATGAAGGATGAGAGGGGGGCGCCTCAGGCAAAAGAGGGGGCGAAGCCGGCTCGGAAGGAGAAACGGCCGTTTCTCCTTCCTCTTGAGCCGAAAGGGGAGCAGACCCTCCTTTTTCTAAAGTCGATAAAAGCGACTTGGTCTCTTTGTCGGTGGGGTCGATGGTTAAAATCTTCTTGCAAGCCTCGATCGCCTTCGAACGCTCTCCTTCGCCTTGGTATATCAGGGCCAATTTTTTTTGGGCTAAAATGTTTTCGGGGTTGATTTGAATCGCCTGCTCGAACTCGGCCTTTGCTTCCGGAACCTGTTTTTTTTGCAGATAGAGCTTTCCAAGCAGGACGCGGCCGGCCAAATAAGTCGAATGTCTCTTGATCCCGTCCACCAGGACCAAAATCGCCTCATCGACCATCTCACACTTTACATATTCCTCGGCAAGCGGGACAAACAGCCGGGAGGCGGGGTCCTTCGTGATTTTGTCCATGAGTTTCTGAATCTCAGGGGAGAGCTCTTTTTCTGCCATGGCTTGCCACAGGGAATAATGTTGAAGATCATAACAAATCAAGGGGAAAAGTCAAGAACGGGATGACTTTAGCTTTAAAATCTCCTGCAGAATATGCCCGGCGAGGGCCTCTTTCGACATTTTGGGAAGAGAGGTCACGCCCCCTTTCTTGTCGATCAGATGGGCGATGTTCGTATCAAGATCAAACCCGGCCCCTTCTTGGGTCACATCGTTCGCGACGATGAGATCGAGCCCCTTGCTTTTCAATTTACTGGCGGCGTTTTCAATCAGCGCTTCCGTCTCCGCGGCGAAGCCGACTAAAATCTGATTCTTCTTTCCCGACGCGAGGCCTTTTAAGATATCGGGGGTCTCTTCCAAATCGAGGGTCCGAGAGCGGCCTGTTTTCTTCAATTTTTGCCGAGCGCTTTTCCGAGGCCTGTAATCGCTCACCGCGGCCGCCATGATGACGGCCGTCGCTTGGGGATAACGGAGTTCAACCTCCTTTTTCATCTCTTCCGCGCTCCGGACCGGAATGCGCTCCACCCCCGGAGGGGCGTCCAACGAGGTAGGGCCGCTGATGAGAACGACCTTCGCCCCCCACCGGCGGGCGATTTTCGCCAAAGCATACCCCATCTTTCCGGAGGATCGGTTTGAAATATACCGGACCGGATCGATCTCCTCCTGCGTCGGGCCGGCGGTCACCAGGACAACCGCTCCCGCCAGGAGATCCCCGTTCGTCAGGAACGCGCGGATTTTTTCCAGGATTATTTTCCCATCCGCCAAACGCCCTTTTCCCTCTTTCCCGGACGCAAGCGGGCCGACTTCCGGCTCAATGATACCGACGCCTCTCTCCCGGAGGATGGAGATGTTCTTTTGGACGGCCGGATGCTCCCACATTCCAATATCCATCGCCGGCGCCAAAAAAACGGGGGCGGCCGCGGCCAGCAACAAATTGCTCAAAAGATCATCCGCAAGGCCGGTCGCCATCTTCGCGATAAAATTGGCCGTCGCGGGGGCGATTAAGATCAGGTCGGCGTCTTCCGCGAGGGTCAGGTGGACGACTTCATCATGCGGATCGAAGAGGTCCGAAAACACCGGGCGGCGTGAAAAGATTTGTAACGTCAGAGGGGGGACAAACCGGGCCGCCGTGGGGGTGAGAACAACCTGGACCTCCGCGCCGGCGGAAGTCAGGTCTCTCAAAAGCTGAAGCGATTTATAGGCGGCGATGCTCCCGGTGACGCCGAGGAGAATTTTTTTCCCAGACAGCATGATCCATTCTCCGAGGAAAGGACGGAACGGCGCGCCCGGCGCACCCCACGCTCCTCCGGCGAAATCGCCTACGCTTCTTTGACAGGCTCGATTGAAACCTCTCCTTTTTTGGCCGCTTCCTCGAGATAGACGGTCAGGTCCTTACGAATCTCGCTCGCCAGCTCCTCTTCCCGTTCAGCTAACAGCGCCCGGCTTTTCATCTCCTCCCGGAGCCGCTTGGCGTCGCGTTGAGCCTGCCGCGCCTCTTTCCCATAGAGAATTTCCATCTCGCCTACCAAAACCTCTTCAAGGCCGATGGTGCTCGCCTTGGCGTAACGGCTCTGAATGGACGGCTTGCTCCCCTCCATGATCTGACGTGCGCGCTGTGAAGCGATGATGACCAACCGATATCTTGAATCGAGTTTCGAAAAGTCAATCTCTATCGGAAGAGAAATAATTTCCATCTATTTTCCCTTTGTTTAAGTTTTATTAACATGTCGCGGGGGTTTATTTCCGATCCCCCGTCCCCTCTTGACGCTTCCTCGGCGCCGCAGTCAAATTTCCTTGCTGAGTTGTTTGATGAAGGTCTCCTCAATCCACGAGAGGTTCATCTGCTTCATTTTGATCCGCTCCGCGATGATGACCGCTTCCAATTCCTTCAGCGCTTTTTTAAAATCGACGTTTACGATGAGATAATAATACTGCCGATAATTCCATATCTCTTCCCGGGCCTTCTGAAGCCTCCGGGCGACCTCTTCGGGGGAATCCGACTTTCTGTTGACCAGGCGCTGATGAAGGGCTTCGAAGGAGGGGGGGAGGATGTAAATATAAACGCCGTCGCTGTATCGCTTCTTGAGCGTCATCGCCCCCTGCGAATCGATGTCGAGGATGACGTCGATTCCCCGGTCGGTCCAGTCCATCAAGAGTTCCCGCGAGGTGCCGTAGAGATGCCCGTGCACCTCGGCCCACTCGACGAAATCGTTCTTATCGATCTTGTCCCGAAAGGTCGCCTCATCGACAAAAAAATAATCTTTTCCGTGGACCTCTCCGGGCCGGGGAGGACGGGTCGTGTAAGAGACGGAGTATTGCAGATTGGGGACGATTTCGGCCACTCCTCGGCAGAGGGAGGTCTTCCCCGCTCCGGAAGGGGCCGAAACGACAAATATGATTCCTTTTTTATCCATACAAGCCTTCGTTTCCTTTCAAACCGCTCCGGGCGTTTCGGCCGCGCCGGGGAAACCCTATTCGATATTTTGGACCTGCTCCCTCACCTTCTCAAGTTCGCTCTTCATGGCGACGACCTGAAGGGAGATGGCCGCGTCATTCGCCTTCGATCCGATCGTGTTCACTTCGCGGTTCATCTCTTGAAGAAGAAAGTCAAGCGTTCTGCCGACCGCCTCGTCCTTCTGCGTCATTTTTTGGAACTGCTCCAGGTGCGTCTTCAATCGCAGGATCTCTTCGCTGATGTCGCTCCGCTCCGCAAAAATGGCGACCTCTTGGGCCAAACGGCCGGGATCGACCGGAATCCCCTTCGACAACTCGGCCACCCTCGCTTGCAGCTTTTGATAATAGGCCGCGCCCACCTCTTTCCGGCGGACCTGGATCAATCCGAGCATTTTGGAAAGAGCGGCCAGACGGCCCGACAGATCCTTGGCGAGCGCTTTCCCTTCCTCCTGACGCATTTTCTGAAGCGCCTGAGTCGCCCGGCTGATGAGTTGATCGAGCCGCCGGGAGAGTTTGTCCATCTCCTCTTCGACCGGCTCGAAGAGGATCATCAGGTCCATAAAGCGGGCCATCATCGCAAGATCGATCTCGCCCGATAACCGCAGCGCCCCTTTTAATTTTTTGAGAGTATGGTAATACGCCTCCGCCGATTCCAGGTCGAGCTTCAACCGTTTTTCCGCTCCGGAGGTCCCATTGAAACTGACCGAAAGATCGATATGCCCCCTGGCGAACTGACTTTGGATCTTTTTCTTGATCCCTTCTTCCAGAGAGGAAAGGGATTTCGGAAGGCGAACCGCGACATCACAGTAACGGTGGTTGACCGACCGAAGCTCGACCACGAGAGAACGGCTCTTATAATGCCCTTCCGCCCTCCCATAGCCGGTCATGCTTCGAATCATCGCTGAAATCCCGCTCGAAACGAGTAAGTGTTGATTATAGCGACGCTCCTATCCTTTTGTCAATCTTCCTGCGGACTTTGCGCGCGCTTGGGCCGCTTTCTTTTCCTTTTCCGCCGGGCAGAGATCGAAGAGAGGACATTCCAGGCAATGTGGATTCCGGGCGACGCAGATGTATCTTCCATGAAGGAGAATTCGATGGGAGCCGGCGGTCCATTTTTCAACCGGAATCAGACGGCTCAAGTCCTCCTCGATCCGGTCCGGGTCATCCGAACGGGTGAGTTTTAAACGATTGGCCACCCGGCGGACATGCGTGTCGACGATCACCGCCGGCTTTCCGAACGCGCTTCCGAGAATCACGTTTGCGGTCTTCCTTCCGACGCCGGGAAGGGTGACCAGCTCGTCTAAAGTCTGCGGAACGACCCCGCCGAATCGTTCCACCAGCTCTTTTGAACAGCCGATGAGGCTGTTTGATTTGCTTTTGTAAAAACCGGTCGAACGGATGATCGACTCCAACGTCTCCCGGTCGGCTTTCATGAGATCGCCGGGGGCCGGATATTTTCGAAAGAGCTTCGGCGTCACCTCATTGACCCGCGCGTCCGTGCACTGCGCGGAGAGAATCGTGGCGGCCAAAAGTTGAAACGGGTTCTCATGCGCCAATTCCGTCTCGGCGTTCGGAAATTGTTTTTCCAGCCTGCGGAGGATCTCCGCGACCCGGGCCGCCTCTTGCTTCCCTTCTTTCGATCTCACCGGATCACGATTCCCTAGGAGGTTGTTGAGAATCTCTTCAGGCTGGTCAAAAAGCTCCAGATGCCCCCTTCGGGGACTTCCAGCATTCTATTTGCTGGAATGCCGAAGGAGCGAGGAAACCGCAGCGTACTTGACGTACGTGAGGATTTCCGAGCGACTGAGAACGAAGCAGATGGACTTTTTCAACAGCCTGTTAGCTTCCAGAGCCTTTGGGAGGAATATCGGTTATTTTAATCTCCCCTTCTTTCGGGGGAGGTTGCATATTGAAAAAGATTTTCATTTGGGTCGACAGAAACTCCCGCGCCGCCGGCTCCCGCAGATTGAGGCGGTATTCGTTGATGATTTTGATCGACATCCCTTCAAACCATTCCTTCCAACAGACATTGCAAACTTTCGCCTTCAATTCTTCTCCGATCTTGCCGCCGTAAGGGGTCCCTTCGATCGCCCCCCGCTTTTGATGACATCGGACACATTCGACTTCCGCCATAATTCCTCTCTTATATGTGGGGACCCGTGTGGAGAATTCGTTAACCGTTAAACGTTATTCGTTATTCGTTATTCGTTATTCGGAAAGAAAAGTTCTGACGTTTAACGAATCACGATTCACGAATAA
>DATDON010000094.1:0-6285 GCA_035293225.1 Candidatus Manganitrophaceae bacterium | reverse complement strand
GCCCTTCCCCCCCCTCGCGGACCAGATCGCTCACGCTTACATCGACCTCTTCGAGCCCCTCTTTGCCGGGGGCGGCGATAAAAATCTGAAAAGGCTCGAACTCGTTTTGCGCCGCCGCGATCCGGATCCCCCCCTTCAAACAACGCTCGCCCCGGCAACGATCGGCGCCGCGCGGGACGGGGTCTCCTTCCGATCCTTCATTGGCGGCCCGCAGCTTGGCCATTCCATCCTCCCACCAGATCGTCTGGCCCCAGCCTGTTGAAGAGAAATAGAGAAAAACCGACCCCGTCAAAAAAACTTTTTTCCAATTCATGTAGGCTTCTCCGGTCGAATGGAATGAACTGGCGCCGCGATGCGCAAGGAGCTTTATTTATCTACTTATGATAGAGAAACGGCGAAGGGGCTGTCAAATGAAGGAGGGGCGTCGAGAACGAATCTTACCGGTCGGCGACTCTTCGGAGGGGATCGGAATGAAAATAGGCGGTCAGACCCGCTTTGGCGACCTCCGTCGCTTTGATCCGCCATTTCGGGCGGTTGATGACCAAAGCGGCGACCGCGATCTCGGGCGCATCCATCGGGGCCATGCCGACGAACCAACTGTATTTTCCGGGAGGATCTTCGCCGGTGAGCGATCCGGTCTTTCCGCCGACGGTGATCCCCCTCAAGCCGGTCTCGCCGCGCCGGACGCGGAATACTTTTCGGGAGGTCCCGTTGATCACGGTCATCGCCATCATTTTTTTAAGCGACGCCGCCGTCTCCACGGAAACGGCGTTGGCGAGCGGCCTCGGACGGCATTCATAAATCTTGTTTCCGTTTGAATCCAAGACAAAATCGACGAGACAAGGGGTCATCATGACGCCGTCATTGGCGATGGCGGCGCCGATCATCGCCGCATGGAGCGGAGAGAGGCCGACCTGTCCGAAGCCGGCGGCGGTTCGAGCGACCCCCCTTTCGCTGTCTTCGATCTCCATCCGGCTCACCTGCACCGGAAGCTCGAATGGAATCGGACGATTGAACTGGAACCGCTCCCCGTAGGCGAGAAGGGCCGGCGCGCTCAGCCACCGGAGGGCCACCTTTGCGAAGGCGACGTTGCACGATTTCGCCAGCGCCTCCCCGAAGGTGATTTTGAGCTTATCCCGTTTCGGATTATCGATCCAATTCCGGGGCCCCAAGCGGTAAAGCCCGCCGTGATAGGCGATTTCGGTCTCGGGCGTGGCCTTCTTTTCCTCGATCGCCGCCGAAGCGGTGACCAACTTAAAAATAGAAGCGGCCGGATAGGTCGATCGGAGGGCGAGACGCTCCGCCTTGGGATTCTCCTCGGAATATTCCGCGATCGCCAACACCTTTCCCGTAACCGGTTCCATTGCGACGAACACCCCGTACGGAACGCGGTATCTTTTAAAAAATCGCTCCATCTCCTTTTGAAGGGCCGCGTCGATCGTATAGACCGCCGTGGTCCCGTTCTCAAAGCGGGTCGTGTATTTTCCTTGAGACGTTTGATTGAATTCAAGGGGAAACTCTTTAAAGCGGATCGCGTCTCCTTGGAGGATAAACGGGGCGCCGGCCAACGGATCTTCCAAGAAACTTCCCAACGCCCACCGCTCCAAGACGAGAATCAGCGCGACCCCGGAGATGATCAACCCCGTGATCCAGATTCCCTTCATCGAAGACATCCGGGGCGCCGCCCCATACCGTCCCGCCATCCCGCGCCTCATCCCGTTCCGGCCCCCCTATGCTTCGCCGCCGTCCTGTTCCGCCGCGGCGATCTCCTCCAGCCGCCGGGCCAACGCCGCCGGCTGAAGATCCTTGATCCAAACCCGCTTGTCCTTAGCGTGGGCCCCTTTGACGATTTCCATCCTCGTTTTGGGAATATCCAAAAGCGAGGATAAATACTTCAAGAGCGCTTCGTTGGCGGCCCCTTCCACCGGCGCTGCCGTTAATTTTAACCGAAGAATCCCTTCCGCGCAACTGTCCACTTTGTTCCTGGAGGCGTTGGGCTTCACCCGGACATGGAGAAGAGACCCCGACTTATAAGGACGAAGGTCCCACATGGGACGGCCCCTCTTCCGGGTCCAAAAGCCTGACGGCGGAAGAAACGGCTCGGAAGGAGGAAGAGCGCTCCGACACCTTCACGACCTTGACTTTGGGGACCGCCCGGTTGCTTTTCCGCAAACTTTGAAAATATCCCCGAACGACGTCCCGGATATTTTCGATGACCTCCGCCTCGGAACGTCCGATCGTCCGGCATCCCGGCAGCGCGGGAACTTCGGCGATAAAATAATTATCCTTTTGGGTGATATAAACATAGTAACTCATCTTTCCCTCCCCGATCCTTGAAGGTTGACGAAGTGAGTCATTCGTTTATTCCGCTTTCCCACTCTAACGTCTTTTCAAAGCTTCGCATCAGCGATTTGACTTTTTCAATGAAGAGGTCCCTCTGTCTTTGAAGGTTCAAAAGCTCTCCCTGAAGGCGCGTCACCTCTTTCGCCGCCGCTTGGGCGATCTCTTCGGCCCGAACTTCCGCCTGCCGGACGATCAACTCTCCCTCTTTTTGAGCCGCGGCTTTCATCTCTTCGATTATTTTCTGCGCGGCGATCAAGGTGTTATTGAGCGTCCCCTCCTTCTTTTTTAATTCCGAGATGGTCCGCTCCTGTTCTTCCAACCGTTCCTGCGCGCCGACCCGCTCTTTTAGAATTCCTTCGATCTCATCGGCCAGGCTTTCAAGAAAAAAGCGGACCTCCTTGGAATCGAGCCCGCGGAACGCGGTTCGAAAGGTCATTTGCCGGATATCGAGCGGTGTGATCTTCATCCTTCCCTCCCCTCTTTTCATCTCATCCGCATCGCCAACTCAAAAAGCGAACCGACTAAAAACTGCTTCAAAAACATGATCAGAAGGATCACCACCAGCGGGGAGAGGTCGATCCCGATGCTGTACGTTCCCATCATCCTCCGGATCGGATAGAGGACCGGCTCGGTTATTTTATAGAGAAACTGCACGATGGGATTGTACGGATCGGGATTCACCCAGGAGAGGAGCGCCCGAATGATAATGATCCACATGTAAAATTCAAGGAGATAGCTCAGAACCGTCGCCAGAGCGGAGACGAAATTCGCCGCGATAAACATGGTAAATACCTCGTTATTCGTTAAACGTTATTCGTTAAACGTGACATCTTTTTTATCATTATACGTTTAACGTATAACGAATCACGTTTAACGTCTACTGACTCTTCCCCAACTCTTCGGACCGCCGGGCGGCCGCCTCCACGGCGGAGATGAGGGAGGCGCGGATCTTTCCCTCTTCGAGTTTTAACAGTCCCGCGATCGTCGTTCCGCCGGGGGAGGCGACGAAATCTTTCAACCGCGCCGGGTGTTCCCCCGTCTCGATCACCATCTTGGCGGCGCCGAAGACGGTCTGCGCCGCCAAAGCGAGGGCGACCTCCCGGCTCAACCCGCTCTTCACCCCGCCGTCGGCGAGCGCCTCGATCATGATGAAGACGAAGGCCGGCCCGCTTCCGGAAAGGCCGGTGACCGCGTCGAGATACCGCTCTTCCAAGACCCAAACCTTCCCGATCGATTCGAAAATTCTGAGAACCAGAGAGAGCGATTCCGGGCCGACCCCTTTTCCGGGGGTCAGAACGGTCGCCCCCGCCTGGACCAGCGCCGGGGCGTTCGGCATGGCGCGAATGATCTTCGCCTCCCTTTCGAGGCCGGCCGCCAGGCGGGACAAGGGGGTCCCCGCCGCCACGGAGACCAAGACCTTCTCCTTAAGTTCCGATTTAATCTCGGCCAAAACCGAATCGACCACCAGCGGCTTCACCCCGAGGAGGATGATCTCTCCAGCGTGGACCGCCTCCCGGTTGCTGTGGGTCGTCCGAATCCCGTATTTCTGATGGATCAGCCTCAATCTTGCGTCCGAGGCGTCCGAAGCGAGGAGATCCCCCGGCTTGAACAGTCCGGCGCTGAGAACTCCTTTGATCATCGCCTCGGCCATGTTTCCCGCGCCGAGGAAGGAGATCCGGGCCGATATTTTAGGCGCCTTCCCTTTCATCATATTTTTTCCAGAAGACATCATTCAAATCGGGACAAGAATGTCCCTCCCACCCAGCAGGGAAAAATATTTGTGGGAGGGCTCTCCAGAGCCCGATTTCTCCTCGCCCACAATTAACGGGCCCCAAAAATCGCCGTTCCGATCCGAACCCATGTCGCCCCCTCTTCGATCGCGATTTCGAAATCGGACGACATCCCCATCGAGAACCGGCTCAATCCGAGGGCGCGCCCCATCTCCCGCAGAGCGGAAAAGTAAGGCCTCGCCCCTTCCGGGTCGGGGGTGGGGGGGGGAAGGGTCATCAATCCCTGCAGGGCGAGATGAGGAAGCCCTCGAATCGCCTCGACCAGCGACGGCGCCTGTGCAACCGGCGCGCCATGTTTGCTCGGCTCCCCTCCGATATTCACCTGGACCAACACCGGTTGGGTCAGGAAACGTCCCGCCGCCTCTTCTTCGATCCTTTCAGCCAAGCGGAGCGAATCGATGGAATGAATCAGGTCGAACCTTCCCACCGCCTTCTTGACCTTGTTCGTTTGAAGAGGGCCGATCAGATGCAGCGAGACCGGAGGGCGGCGACCCTCTAAAAAAGAGGTTTCAAAAAACTTCCGTTCCGCCTCCTGAACCTTATTTTCACCGAACGCGGTCACGCCGCATTCCGCCCCCTCTTGAATTTTTTCAAGCGGGACCCCCTTCGTCGCCGCCACCAAGACAATCTCATCCGGCTTGCGGCCCGCTCGGGCCGCCGCCTCGCGGATCCTCTTGAAAATCACCTCCACCGATCGCGAGACATCACTCATGAAATCCCGCGGTCAACAGGACGCCGCTGATCATATGCCCCATTCTTTTCTTGTCCCGGCGATACGAATAAAAAAGGTTTGGGTTGCAAAAGGAACAAAGTCCCGACAAGGCGATTTTTTCAGGGTCGAGGCCCGCCTCTACCAATTGGAGCCGATTCAAATTCGCCAAATCGAGCGTGGCCTTCTCGTTTTCGTTCGATTGACGGGAAATCGCCTCCTTTCCATAGGGAAACCGTTCCTTCGCCTCTCTCCAGACGTCGGGACCGACCTCGTAGCAACAGGAGCCGATACTAGGGCCGATCCCCGCCAGAAGGTCTCCCGGATCGGAGCCGAACCGCGCGGCCATTTCCAACGCCGTCTTGGCCGAGATATTGAGCAGGGTCCCGCGCCAGCCGGCGTGAACGGCGGCGACCGCTTTGCGGTTGGGGTCGAGGAGCAAGATCGGGACACAGTCGGCCGTCGAAACGGCGAGCAAAATTCCCGGAAGGTCGGTGATGAGGGCGTCCCCGGCCGGCGGCTCTTCCCCCCCCAGGGTCTCCTCCGTCACGTGAATGATTTGATCGCCGTGTATCTGGCGGCTCCGGACCGATCGCCCCTTCCTTTTCAAATCGGCCCAGGGGACCGGCTCTTCCGCATCGGAGAGGAGGCGCGTCCCGAAAAAGTGGGACATCGCCGGACTGTTCAACCCGGGCAAAACGATGTATCCCTTTCCGCTATTTTGAACCCACTGGTATCTCTGCGTCCTCATCGGGGCCTGCATCGGTCAGTCCGCCTGCTTTCTCAAAAAGGTCGGGACGTCCCATTCGTCGTCCCCATCCATTCGGGCCGCTCCGCTCTCGGCCTCGCGCGCGACCTTCCTCAGATAGCCTCCCCGCTCCGGCGCCCTTGAGGCCCCTTTTTTAACCGACCGGGCCGCGCCATCTCCCGAAACCTCCTCGGAGCGCTTCTCTTCCTCGAATCCGGTGGCGATGACCGTCACCTTGACCTCCTCCGAGAGATTTTCACAGATCACGGAGCCGAAGATGATATTCGCATCGGGATCGGCGATTTTTTGAATCACCGAGGAGGCCTCGTCCACCTCGTAGAGGGTCAGATCCAGGCCCCCGGAAATGTTGATCAGAACCCCCCGCGCCCCTTCAATCGAGCTGTCTTCGAGCAGCGGACTGGAGATCGCTTTTTGCGCCGCCTCGACCGCCCGGTTGGCCCCTTTGGAAACCCCCATCCCCATCACCGCGCGGCCCATATGCGACATGATCGTTCGGACATCGGCGAAATCGACGTTCACCAACCCCGGCGTGGTGATGAGATCGGAAATCCCCTGAACCGCCTGCCTTAAAATATCGTCGGCCACCTGAAAGGCCGCCTGAAGCGGCGTGGTCTTCTCGACCACGTTCAAAAGGCGTTGGTTCGGAATCACGATGACGGTGTCGCACCCCTTCC